>CADBFE010000001.1 GCA_902793845.1 uncultured Lachnospiraceae bacterium
GGAAAAAGGCAATCTTCATTTGTATGAGAAACTTGGCTATCATCAGACAGGCAGAATTGATAGAGTTAACGATCGTATGGATATAGTGTACTACGAAAAGGATTGAGGTAAGCGTGTGCTTATTCGATAGGATGCGTTAAGATAAGATCATTAGTCTTTTCAGTAAAACCGATTATAAGGAGAAAGAGAGATTTATGCCAGGTAGGAAATACTTATATACGGAAAGGGCGCACTATATGTCCCCGAACATGCACTTCGGTATCATGGCGGAAATCGGATCGGAGTTTGATGCGGACGGTATCATCGAGAGCATTGGTGTTCTTAGATCGGCTCATCCGCTTATGAGAAGTCTGATAGCCGAGGAGGAGGGAAGTTCAAAGATATATTATGAGGAGCATCCTGAACTTGAGATTCCGATAACGATAAAAGAGGCAGACGATAACTGGCAGACTGATTATGAGGCGGTATCTTCAGCCGGATGGAATGTTCAGAAGGAAGCGTTGCTCAAGGTCTATGCTTATCCATCCGAGAGCGGAACGAGAGTCCTTTTTATAACGCATCATCTTCTTTGTGACGGGAGAGGACTTCTACAGTTGGTGCAGGAGTTTGCGGATCATTATACTAGCGGTGCCAGGCCGCGCCCGGTTGATGAGAAGCTGATGGAAAGCCTTGATGATCTTCCGAATGGCAGCGACCTTAGGTTTATCAGCAGGGCGCTGATCAGAGATGCCAATAAGAAGTGGCGTAAAGAAGGGCATAGGGTCAGCTACGACGAGTATCTTGAGTTTGAGCGTAATCATGATCGTAAACAGGATATAAAGCGTGAGATAAAGAGAGTTGACGGAGAAGAGCTTGATACACTCCTGGGTTTATGCAGAGAAAACGGGGTATCGCTCAATGACTATCTTGTTGCTAAGATGATGATCGATGAGAAAACAAATAAGGTGGTCATAGCTTCTGACATAAGGAATAAGATTAAAAACTATAGGGAAGGCTCGCTTGGAAACTATGCTACAGCATTCAGCGTGGTGGTTAAGAAGAAAAACTCTGAGATCATGGAACTCGCCAGGGCTGTGGATCATGAAGTCAGGAGCATAATAAGTAAGCCTGATAGGGAGATGCTCGTTCTCTCGTGTTATTTCAATATGGATCCGGAACTCCTCGATGCCATAGCTATATCGACTCTTGGAAGTTTTGAGAGCAAGGCCGGCAGATTTGTCGGCAGCAAGATGTTCGGTTATGAAAAGCGCGACGGCCATTGTATCACGAACCTTGGAAGAGCAGAGAGCAACACTATAAGAGAGGGTGTATTCATTCCTCCGGCATCTCCCGCAAACAGGAAGGCGTGGGGCGTTCTGACGATAAACAATAAGATGAGGATTTGTTCAATACAGTCAAAGTAAATCAATGGAATATAACTTTAGTTTATCTGATTGAAGGTTATTAAACATGAGAGTGATTAATTATTTCGATAGTGACAGACAGGACTATTGGCTGAGAGAAATCAGGAAGGGTGACTGGGGAGCAGCCGGGTTCTTGTACGAGCTGCTGAGCAAGGGAACCTTCCATGACACTGTGGGTGAAAAATCAAAGGTTCTGCTTCTTGTGGACGGTGATCGGCTGATCTCATTCTGCACTTATGCAGAAAAGGATGATATTCCGTCTACAGATCTTTCTCCGTGGATGGGATTTGTATATACCTTTACCGAATACAGGGGTCATCATTATGTGGGACTCCTTATGGATGAGATAGAACGGTTGGCAATAAAGGATGGTGTGTCTGAAGTCTACATTTCGACAAATCATATCGGACTCTATGAGAAATACGGGTGCGAGTTTAAAGCTGAGATGAAAGACATGGAAGGAGAACGGTCCAGGGTATATGTTAAGAAGATTCTGACATCATCAGGAGCGCCTAAAGGCGATAAGTATTGAGTTTGATTTCTAGGAGAATATTATGATACTGAGAGATTTCAAAAAGGAAGATGCAAAGATTATAGCCGGATGGATTAGATCTGAAGAAGAATTATACAGATGGTCAGCCGACAGATTTAACAAGTATCCGCTTTCGGGAGACGATATCAATGAAAACTATGCACCGCAGAAGGAATCGGGCCGGTTCTTTCCGCTTACGGCTGTGGATGATCAGGGTGATGTCTTAGGGCATTTCATCATAAGATATCCGAGAGAGGATGATGACAGATCAGTTCGTTTCGGCTTTGTCATCGTGAATCCTTCACTCAGGGGAAAAGGATACGGAAAAGAAATGCTGCGGCTTGGAATCGAGTATGCAAGGAAACGGCTTCACTCTTTAAGAATCGATTTGGGCGTATTCGAGAATAATGCCGGAGCAAGGCATTGCTACGAAGCTGTAGGGTTTCGGGAGTATGGTAGAAGAGAGTGCGAAATGCCCATCGGTACCTGGAACTGTATTGATATGGAGATAAACTTTGTAAAGAATTACCGGATAGTAAATAAAGAGACCTATTACAGAAAGGGCGTGTTCCGGCATTTTACGGAGGATTGCAAGTGTTCGACCTCTATGACTGCGAGAATAGATGTCACTGATCTGGTAGAGCATTCCGGGCGGACAAGAACTAAATTCTACATCAACTTTCTGTATCTGCTCTCAAAGGTGCTTAATTCAAGGGATGATTACAAGATGGGTTATTTCTGGCAGTCGGAAGAGCTGATCTGCTATGACAGCATAAATCCGATCCAGTACATATTTCATGAGGATACGGAAACTTGTACTCCGGTATATACGACTTATTATGAGGATTATGAGACGTTTTACCGGAATGCTGTAAATGATGTGGAGAACGCAAAGAAAACAAGGGAATACGGGCTGGATATGATGAATCATCCGAACTGGTTTGATGCATCGTATATATCATGGCTGTCATACGATTCGCTCCATATTGAGCTGCCGGACGGATATCTGCATTTTGCTCCGATTATCAACTGGGGTAAATACCGGGAGGAAAACGGACGCCTGATGATGCCGCTGAGTGTCCGCCTGAATCATGCAATAGCAGACGGATTTCTTGTAGCAAATGTTTACAGGCTGCTGGAGAAGGAAATGATAGCTTTCTGTAATGATGAAAAAAATCATGACGATAATGACAGTTAGGAGGAGTGGGATGCATATTGTCAAAGCGGAGGCAAGTCAGGTTGAAAAAATCGTAGATATGTCTATCAGAGCTTTCGAAACAGATGTAAATGTTGGCGGAGAGAAAGGCGATTGTCCGCCTGAATTCGATTCAGTAGAATGGCATGAACAAATGGCCAGGGAGGGACATTTGTATCAGGCAATGATAGGAAATGATCTGGTAGGGGCTGCCATTATATTCCCGGATGAAACAGAAAACAGCGTATACATAGGCAGGATTTTTATTGACAGCATCTATCATAGAAAAGGTTACGGAATTCGTTTGATGGAATGCATAGAAAAGTATTTCCCATGTGGTACGGAGTTTAATCTGGATACCCCATGCTGGAATGAGCGGACAAATGCTTTTTATAAAAGATTAGGCTATCGTATCATAAAGATTGAGGATGGATTGATCAGAATTGAATTATTATCAGAAACAAATTTCTGTTTGGGATCATTAGATCTATATAACAGAAAACAGGATGTAAATAAGGTATATCGCAGAATAGACGGAGAATATGTATTAGTAGAATGCAGATATACCGAAGACTGGGATCTGAACAAAAAGCGTTCTGTAGCTGAGAAAATATGCAGTGATGCATATATCACATACATTGCACTGGAAAATGATAAAGTGGTCGGATTTATAGGACTGTTAAGAAAACTTAGCGGTCCGTACATGATCCTTGATATGATGCAGGTATCATCTGAATGCAGAGGGCATGGGATCGGCAGACGATTATTTGAAGCAGGAAAAGAGGAAGCAAGAAAAGCCGGTGCGCAGGCTTTGTACATATCTGCCTGTTCTTCTGAAGAGACAATCGCTTTTTACAGAGCGATGGGAAGTGAACTGGCAGGTAAGCCTATAAAAGAAATTGCCGAAGAAGAACCATTTGATCTTCAGATGATCTGCCCGGTGAATAAGTAGCGGATAATTAATGTGTGAGTTGTAGGATGTATATACAATAGACAGCGGCGTTTTGGTGGGATTTTGATAATTTGTCTTATACATTACTATTATCCGGGAACCTGTGCTTTGCGATATCTTCCGAAAAGAATCCCATCATCCACATATTTGTCAGTCTGTGACACCCACATCGGGAATTGCCCTGTAGCGACGGCAGTCTGTCCGTTCAGCATACCGGTATGAAAAGATAAATGTCTGTACTGACGAAGTACCAGTTCCATTCTGGTGTAAGGGCAGTTTTCGGGTTTTTCATACAGCATCTCATCGGTAAGAGTATCCAGATAGGCCAGAGTTTTCTTTTCTACTTTATCCAGGTATTCCAAAAGCTGTTTGTCGGACAGAACGACTTTTGTCGGATTATCGGGATTATCCATTCCCTCTTCATGGAAGTCAGGTTCTTCATATACATATGGATTAAAAAACCATTTGTCTGCGGAATGAAGAGCGTGATAAGCCCACCTCCAGCATGGAGCGCCACAGCAAAGAGCATCTCTGTCGTAAGCCTGAATGGACGTCCTGATGTTTAAGAAGTTCGGGACTATGGTATCCTTGATCACTTTTACTAATTCTCTCATTTTAATATCCTCCGGTTATGATTTATTACTTGATTTTGTTTTATCTTTGATCGTATAATATCATCGAAAACGATATCAGTAAAATTGAAATAAATGAACAATACATTCAGCAAAACTGATATCAAAAAAAATACCGGTTTATAAGCAGAAGGTGATGATATGACGATTACGCAGTTAGAAACGTTTGTTAAAATTTCGGAAATGAACAGTTTTTCATTGGCGGCAAATGAGCTGGGATATGCGCAGTCGACTGTAACGATGCAGATCAAACAGCTTGAGGAAGAACTCGGGTGCGTGCTGTTTGAACGCTTAGGGAAGACCATAGTTTTGACCTCTGCGGGAGAGCGCCTTGTAGATTATGCTGAGAAGCTTCTTCAGCTGGAACGTGAAATCCATCTTGAAGTACCTGAAGCGGATGAGCCTTCAGGAATACTGAAGATCGGGGTTTCGGAATCCTTATGCTATAACCGTTTTCCGCAGATCCTAATGGAATTTAAAAAGCGCTTTCCAAGGGTTGACATAGGGCTTTCGTTTATCATGCATGATACATTTCCGGAACTGCTGAAAAAAGGAGAACTTGATCTGGTATATACCCTGAATCCGCCTATCGAAGATGCGAATCTTAAACTGCTGCATAAACAGCGTGAATTCCTGGGATTTTATGCATGTCCCGGACATGAACTGACAAAAAAGAAAAAGATAAAGGAACGGGATCTTGACAAGGTCCCGATGCTCCTTACTTCGCATAATTGCAGTTTCCGTAATATGTTCCTAAGTGATATGAAGCAGTATGATCTGAGCCCGGATATCGTGCTGGAAACAAGCAGTAAAGAAGTTTTGAAAGCCTTTGCGGCAAACGGACACGGCGTTGCTTTGATGCCGGAAATGACAGCTGAGTCGGAACTGAAAAGAGGAAATCTTGTTAAATTAAACTGGGCCGGAGATGATCTTCCTGTTTTCTCACAGGTTTTTGTGCATAAGGATAAGCGTATTACAAGATCCATGGAAGGACTGGTTCAGATGATCAAAGCTGTAAGCTGAGGTGAAATGTGATATCCGGTGATTATTATGGAAAAGTATGAATATGGGAATACAGATGCTCCGGTAGTATTGATTCAACCGGCTGATGAGCATATGCTTGGAGCGATTCAGAATGAGATTGACCTGATAAATGATAAAGCTGCTTTGGAGTATTTATTAGTGGTTTTTAAGGTCGATGACTGGAATGGCGACTTATCGCCGTGGACGGCACCGGCAGTTTTTGGAAAAGAAGGGTTTGCCGGCAGAGCAGAAGAGACACTGACAGAGATCTTATATTACTGCAGGGATGATAGCAAAACATATTATATCGGGGGCTATTCTCTTGCAGGACTGTTTGCTTTATGGGCATCAACCAGGACAGATGTATTTAAGGGCGTGGCGGCTGCGTCACCTTCCGTGTGGTTTCCGGGCTTTGATGTCTATATAAAGGATAACGGGATAAAAGCAGATCGTGTATATCTGAGTCTTGGAGATAAAGAAGAAAAAACAAAGAATCCTGTTATGGCAACAGTGGGAGACAGGATAAGAGGTACTTATGAACTCCTGAAATCGGAAGGCATCGACTGCACACTTGAATGGAATGAAGGCAGTCATTTTAAAGATGCAACGCTTCGAACAGCCAGAGCGTTTGCCTGGATAATTAATACTTTAAGGGAATAATAATATGCATTTTGTTGATGCAAAAGGGATACTGACCGGCAATAACGGTCAGTGCGGGATGAATATATATCGGGGATGTACTCATGGATGTATTTACTGTGACAGTCGCAGTAAATGCTATCAGTTTACCCATCCGTTTGAAGATATTGAGGTAAAGCAAAATGCTCCTGAGCTCCTTGAAAAGGCATTAAGGTCTAAAAGAAAAAAGTGTATGATCGGTACCGGCGCCATGTCAGACCCGTATATGCACTGCGAGGAAGAACTGGGACTGACAAGAAAATGCCTGGAAATAATCAGGGACCACGAATTCGGACTGGCGATTCAGACCAAGTCTGACCGGATATTAAGGGATATTGATCTCCTTGATGAGATCAACCGTAATGCGAAATGTGTGGTAGAGATGACCCTCACAACATATGATGATGAGCTCTGCAGTATCGTAGAACCGAATGTATGCAATACAAAGAGACGTATTGAGGTACTTGAGAAAATGCAGGAGAGAGGCATACCTACAATAGTATGGCTCACTCCGATACTGCCGTACATCAATGATACAACAGAAAATATAACATCAATACTTAATGAGTGTGTAAGGACAGGGGTAAGAGGAGTTATAGATTTTGGTATGGGCCTTACTCTCAGGGACGGGGACAGGGAATACTATTATGCAGCACTTGATAAACATTTTCCGGGGATGAAGGAGCGGTATATAAAAGAGTACGGAAATGCTTATGAACTGCCGAGTCCAAACGCAGGAGAACTGATGAAATGTTTTCAGGGTATATGCAAAGACAACGGGATAATGTATAGTCCCGATGAATGTTTTAAATATATGCAGGAACTGCCGGAAAAATATACGCAGATGAGTCTCTTTGATTTATAAGGAAGAGCCCCTTTGGGGCTTTTTTCATTAAAGACATTCATACATTGTCTTTAGTATGTCAGAAAGCTCTTTGACACTTATATCCGAATAATTAAAAACGATGGTTTTCTCATATTTTTTTATTGGGACATAGCTGTAATCATTTACAGGTTTTATGACAATGTTTTCTTTTGCCAGGCGTCTTACATATCTTCCCATATCAAAACTGTTTTTCCTGATCTCAATCAGAAAGTGCAGACCGGCATTTTCCTCATGGATATTTATATATTTTCCAAATTCGGAACTTTTGAGGCAGTTTAAAATATCATCCCGGTGCTTTCTGTAATAATTTCTCATTCTGTTTATATGTCTGCCAAAGTATCCCCCGGATATAAACTGATTCAGGGTATACTGTTCCATGCCTGAGACAGGGCAGGTCATAAAGCCGAGTTTCTCATCATATAATGCGGACAGCCTCCCGGGAAGTACCATGTACGCAATACGTACTGACGGAGCCAGTGTCTTAGAAAATGTGTTCATATAGATGACATGCTCAGAGTCGAGACTGGCCATGGCAGGTATGGGTTTTCCATGATACCGAAACTCGCTGTCGTAATCATCCTCAATTACGTAACAGTTATTCTTTTTAGCAAAATCAATTATTGAGTGACGCCTCCTTGCAGGCATGACTATACCTGTGGGAAACTGATGGGACGGGGAAATATGAATGGCAGTGATGTTGGTTGTATTTAAACTGTCCACATCAAAACCGTCCCGGTCGACAGGGATGTGAAGTACTCTGACTCCGTTGGATTCAAAAATCCTTGATACCTTTATATGGCCCGGATCTTCAATAGCTATCATGCCGTTTCGGCCAAAGAGCAGCATCAGTATGGTATTCAGGTACTCCGTACCTGCACCGATAATTATATTTTCAGGATCACATATTAGTCCCCTGCTCTCAGCCAGATACTCTGCAATCGATTCCCTGAGACTGAATATCCCTCTGTTTCCTGTACTTAGGAGAAATTTACCTTCTTCATCAAGGAGTGTTTTTCTCATTATCCTCGACCATGTGGAATAGGGGAAATTGTCATACATAATCTGATTAGAGGATAAATCAGACTTTTTGTTATTAATATTGTCGGTAATATTTTTGACAGTATTTTTTTTATCGGAGGGTGATATGGGAGCTATGTCAGATACAAAGTATCCCTTCTTTTGCACGGAAGTGATATAGCCCTCAAGCAGTAACTGGGCGTATGTATTTTCGACCGTGATGATGCTGATACCGTAAAGGGATGCCAGATTTCTTTTGGAAGGGAGTTTTTCACCTTTTTTCAGACGACCCTCCCGGATCTCATCCCGGATGCATTTATATAAATATTCATAAATCGGAGTCTTGCCTCTTTTATCAACTTCAAATGTCTTCATATTGGTCTCTGAATATGTCCTTAAATCTGGTCTTATAAAAATGACAAAAATTGGATATATAAATCATACCACTTTAAACCTATAATTCCAATAGGTTGATAAACAGGAGGATCAGGAATATGAAAAGAATCATTTCAATACAGGACGTCAGCTGTCTCGGAAAATGCTCACTTACAGTAGCACTCCCAATCATCTCTGCAATGGGCGTCGAGACCACCATCATCCCTACAGCAGTACTTTCAACTCATACGATGTTTCAGGGATTTACATTCAGAGATCTGACAGATGATATGGATCCTATCAAGGATCACTGGAAAAAAGAAGGCTTTAAATTTGATGCCATTTATACAGGTTATCTCGGTTCCGAGAGACAGATTAATATTGTGGATGATTACTTTGATACATTTAAGAGCGAAGGCACAGTTA
The DNA here is from genome assembly GCA_902793845.1 of uncultured Lachnospiraceae bacterium. Classification (GTDB taxonomy): domain Bacteria; phylum Bacillota; class Clostridia; order Lachnospirales; family Lachnospiraceae; genus NK4A136. The sequence goes on from CADBFE010000001.1 coordinate 9,120, forward strand.
TCGTGATGGATCCGGCAATGGCTGATAACGGTAAGCTTTATCCCGGTTTTGACAACAACTTTGCTAAAAATATGGCTTCACTTTGCTCCAAGGCAGACATCATTCTCCCCAATATTTCAGAGGCATGCCTGATGCTGGGCGAGGCGTATCCCGGTGAGGATGCGGATGAGGAGACTGTTAAGGGATTACTCCTTAAGCTGTCAGAACTCGGAGCCAGATACAGCGTAATAACCGGTACGGAATTTGCAGACGGTACATTTGGATTTACCGGATATGATAAAGAGACAAAAGAATTCTTTAAATACGGCACAAAGAAGGTTCCCTGGAAGTCTCACGGAACGGGAGATGTTTTTGCAAGTGCTGCAACAGGTGCCCTCATGAACGGCTTTAATGTGTATGACTCCCTTAAGGTTGCGGCAGATTATACATGTGCCTGCATAAACAATACATACGAAGATCCTGACAAGGTGGATTACGCTGTTAATTTTGAAGCTGAGATACCATATCTCCTTAAACTCATAAACAAATAAGTCAAATCTGTAATAATCTCATATAAAATCTGAAACCGGCAGCTGCTGTGATATGGCACTGCCGGTTTTACTTTGCCCAGTTGAAAAATACAGAGAAAAATAAGAAAATATAATCACAAAAACAAAAACGGAGAATCATATGTTCAGAGTATTCGACAAAATCAAAAACGGTGAAGTATATATAATCGCGGAGATGAGTGCCAATCACGGAGGCAGTCTCGACAATGCGCTTAAGATAGTCCGCGAAGTAGCAAAGACGGGAGCGGACTGTCTGAAGATACAGACATATACGGCAGATTCACTCACCATAGACTGTGATAATGATTATTTCAGGATAAAGGGCGGTCTTTGGGACGGATACAAGCTGTACGACCTTTATAAAGATGCATATACTCCGTATGAATGGCAAAAGACAATTAAGGAAGAGTGTGAAAGGTGTGGTCTTGATTTCCTATCCACCCCTTTTGACAATGATGCGGTTGACTTTCTCCTTGATATAGGTGCAGAGGCGTTTAAGATAGCAAGCTTTGAACTGGTGGATATCCCGCTCATAGAATATGCTGCGTCAAAACATAAGCCAATGATCATGTCATGCGGTATGGCGAGCATAGAGGAGATAAACGATGCCGTAGATGCCTGCCACCGGATGGGCAACAGCGAGATCATACTCCTTAAGTGTACCAGCGAGTACCCTGCGAAATGGTCAGACATGCATCTGGCCAACATACCTGATATGAAGGACAGGTTTGGTACATATATAGGTCTGTCGGATCACAGCGCCGGCAGCGTAGGTGCAGTAGCCGGAGTGGCTCTCGGTGCATGTGTGATCGAAAAGCATGTGATGCTTGAGGGAGTTGAGAGTGCTGACAGCGGATTCAGCATGACTATAGATGAGTTTGCCCGGATGGTCACTGATGTCAGAAATGCATCCATGGCCGTAAAGGGTCCTGATTATGAGCTGACTCAGGGTGAGAAGGATTCAACAGTATTCAGGAGAAGCATATTTGCTACAGAGGATATCAGCCGGGGAGAAGAGTTTACAAAAGAAAACATAAGGGTGATCCGCCCCGGATACGGTTTGGCACCGAAATATTATAAGGATATACTCGGTAAGAAGAGTACGACAGATATAAAGAGAGGCACACCTCTTAAAGAGAGTGACTTTAAATAAATCATTTTATTCTGATCTCATATTTTTTCAGGATATGACACGGGCGCAGGAGCATTTTGCTTTTCTTTAAGTTTTCCTCGCCTTCGTCGGCCATGAGATTGCAGTATCTGATACCATGATCAAGTTGGTGGCCTGCATCTGATGAGGCAAGGGCCGGACCGATATCTTTATAGGCGTGGTCCATCTTGGCATATACTGCTACGGAATAAGAGCCGATGATATCATTTATCGTAAAACCTGCGATATCCCGGTCAACCATTATAGCAATCCCGTCAAGGCTTTTACCGCCGTTATGGATCATTTCAAGAAGCGTTTCAAATATTATTTTTTCATGTTTAAGCCCCGCATTGTCAGGGGCTTTTTTTATCATCTCTGACAGTATCTTATCGTTGAATTCATGTATCTTACCGGGAGAAATATCTTTTATATCTTTTATGCATGCGGCGTTATCATTAAAAAATCTGTTTTTGGCCTGACGCAGACTCTTGTATTCGCCGCCCACGCAGTCATAAAGAGCGCTGTTGTCCACTATGTAATCATCCAGATACGGGATTTCACTGATTTCGCAGGAATCTCCGTACACCTTTTTAAACAGAGGTAGCATCTCCTCAGGTACTGCAGTGATGACACTACCGGCTTTATATATTTTTTCAAACACTGATAAGGGGTATTCACCGGTAAATACAGGGGGATAGAAGTATTCCTCCCTCTGATAGTAGTCTCTGATCACGTAAATATTGTTCATGTAAAAATATGAAATATTAAGCAGAGCGCTGTGGGACAGGAGTACTGCTGGGGATAAATCGGACGGGATCATCTTAAACGTGTGAATGAGCCCGGCTTTATATATGCCGGGATCCATATCTGATACAGGTTTATATTCTCTTTTGCCGCCGATAGTAAAACGAAATTTCATGACTTTAAATATTATAATTCAAAATAAAAATCATATACAAATCCTAAAATGAATCTGATATAATTATGGCAGTCTGCGTGAACATTTCCGAGAGGTTGCGCAGCTTTCGGAAAACATCAGATAATATTTTATTAAGGAGGACATATCAATGTCATTAAACAAGAAAAGTGTTGATGATTTCAACGCTGCAGGCAGAAGAGTACTTGTAAGATGCGATTTCAACGTACCTTTAAAGGACGGCAAGATCACAGATGATACAAGAATCAAGGCAGCTCTTCCTACAATCAACAAACTTATCGGCGACGGCGCAAAGGTTATCCTTTGCTCACATCTTGGTAAGGTTAAAGAAGGACCTAACGAGAAGGAGTCACTTGCTCCCGTGGCAGCAGCTCTCTCAGAGAAGCTCGGCAAGCCGGTTAATTTCGTAAAAGACTACAATGTAACAGGTGCAGACGCAACAGCTGCAGTTGCTGCAATGAATAACGGTGATGTAGTTCTTCTTCAGAACACAAGATTCCGTGGCGAAGAAGAGACAAAGCCCCAAAAGGCAGGAGAGGCTTTTGCAAAAGAGCTTGCTGACCTTGCAGATGATTATGTATGTGACGCTTTCGGTTCAGCACACAGAGCACACGCTTCAGTTGCTGTAGTTACAAAGTACATCACAGAGAAGGGCGGTACAAACGCAGTTGGATACCTTATGCAGAAGGAAATCGATTTCCTCGGCAACGCAGTAGAGAATCCCGTTCGTCCTTTCGTAGCTATCCTCGGTGGTGCAAAGGTTGCAGACAAGCTTAACGTAATCAACAACCTCCTTGAGAAGTGCGATACACTTATCATCGGTGGTGGTATGGCATTTACATTCCTTAAGGCTCAGGGCTATGAGATCGGTAAGTCACTTGTTGACGATGAGAAGCTTGATTACTGCAAGGAGATGATGGCTAAGGCTGAGAAGCTTGGCAAGAAGCTCCTCCTCCCTATCGATACAGCAGTAGCTGATTCATTCCCTAACCCTATCGACGGACCTGTAGATGTAGAGTATGTAGACTCTACAAAGATCCCTGCTGACAAGGAAGGTCTCGATATCGGACCCAAGACACAGGAGCTCTTTGCAACAGCTGCTAAAGAAGCAAAGACTGTTGTATGGAACGGACCTATGGGTGTATTTGAGAACCCTACACTTGCAAAAGGTACTATCGCTGTAGCAAAGGCACTTGCTGAGACAGACGCTACTACAATCATCGGTGGTGGTGATTCGGCAGCAGCATGCAACCAGCTCGGATTTGCTGACAAGATGAGCCACATCTCAACAGGTGGTGGAGCATCTCTTGAGTTCCTTGAGGGTAAGGAGCTTCCCGGTGTTTACGCAGCTGACGACAAATAAACAGAATTAAGGAGAAATATTAAAATGGCAAGAAGAAGAATTATAGCCGGTAACTGGAAGATGAATAAGACTCCTTCTGAGGCAGTAGAGCTCTGCGCTACACTCAAGGATCTTGTAAAGAATGATAACGTAGACGTGGTTTACTGCGTACCCGCTATCGATATCGTACCTGTAGCTGAGGCTATCAAGGGTACAAATGTAAAGCTTGGTGCAGAGAACTTCTACATCGAGGACAAGGGTGCATTTACAGGTGAGATCTCAGCTCCCATGCTCAAGGATGCAGGTGTTGAGTACATCATCATCGGTCACTCAGAGAGAAGAGATATCTTTGGTGAGAACGATATCCTCATCAATGCAAAGGTTAAGAAAGCATTTGCTGCAGGACTTAAGCCTATCCTCTGCTGCGGTGAGTCACTTGCTCTCCGTAAGGCAGGTACATACAAAGAGTGGATCGAGAGACAGATCAAGTGGGACCTCACAGACGTAACAGCTGACCAGGTTAAAGAGCTTGTAATCGCTTACGAGCCTATCTGGGCTATCGGTACAGGTGAGACAGCTACAGCTGATCAGGCTCAGGAAGTATGCAAGCTTATCCGTGATCTTATCGCTAAGCTTTATGACGATGCTACAGCAGCTGCTGTACGTATCCAGTACGGCGGATCAATGAACGCAGGCAATGCTGCAGAGCTCCTTTCAAAGGATGATATCGACGGTGGACTTATCGGCGGTGCTGCTCTTAAGCCTGACTTTGGCCAGATCGTTAATGCTTAATCCTTAGGGATAAAACATTAATAATTTAAAGACGGGAGCTTCCCTGAAACGTTGTTTCTTTCGTTTCAGGGGAGCTTTTTTAGTGGCGATTATAATGCCGTAGTGATATAATGGTCGTGTATTTTTATAGTCAGGGGACTAAGGGGATTTTTTATGGAAGATTATTCTGATATTGAACTGGAGCGTTTATCCAATATTTCTATGGATGCGGCATCGTCCGTTCTTGAGACATCCATTAAATTAAGGGGTACAAATGATTTTAAGGCCACCATGCAGGATGTGATAATTGACATCCGGGATATGTGCGAGGCCGAGCATTGCTGTGTCTTTGTTATAAACAAAAACACCAGGAGCTGTTACGTCCTTTGTGAGGCTTTTTCAAAAGACACAAAGCTTTTGCCTATGGAGACTTATGTCAATGATGATTTCTACGATATCGCAGACTCGTGGGAAAATACCATGGCAGGCAGCAACTGTATACTGGTTAAAAATGATAAAGACTTTGAAAAAATAAAAAAACGCAATCCCGTGTGGGCAGAGTCGATACTAAGTGCCGGTGGAAAGAATATCATTATGTTTCCGCTTCGTTCCAGAAATGAACTGCATGGCTACATCTGGGCGATCAATTTTGATGTATCCAGGGCAAAGAAGATAAAAGAGACCCTTGAACTGACCACATTTATCATGGGATCGGAACTGGGTAATTATATCCTCCTTGAGAGACTTAAGGAAAACAGTTCAAAAGATATGCTGACCGGTGTCATGAACCGTAATCAGATGAATATGTTTGTCGACAGGCTGAGTCGCGGACTTGAAGGTGACTCAACCCTCGGAGTCATCTTTGCTGATATGAACGGCCTGAAGGCAGTCAATGACAGTGAAGGACACGGAACCGGCGATGTCATGCTGAAAAAAGCAGCCGGAGTACTTAAGAGTATATTTGATGTTAAATATATATTCAGGGCCGGGGGAGATGAGTTTGCAATCATTATCCCGGGTATCACCGAGAAAGAATTAAATGAAAAGATAGAGCGCATTCATAAAGAGTGTGCCAATTATGATAAACTGTCATTTTCTGTGGGTGGCAGCTTTGAGAGAAAATGCGGTAATGTCCGTATCGCCCTGCGTCATGCCGACGAGGACATGTACGACAACAAGCGCAGGCTTTACGAAAACATTGAGAAGGCACTTGGTGACGCGCGTCTTAATGTACCGTTAAAGAAAGCAGAGTTTGAGGAAAGAGAGCAGAATCTCATTCGGGAGATGAATTACGATTCCCTGACGGGCCTGCCGAGTATGTCATTTTTCTTTAAACTGGCAGAAGCCGGGCGCAACAGAATGTATGAGCAGGAGATACCGTCTGCTGTAGTATTTATAAATCTAAAAGACCTGAGATTTTACAATCAGAAGTACGGCTTTATAGAGGGCGATACCCTGATCAGAAGTCTTGCCAAACTTCTGGATGAAGAGTTTGGCGCAGATAACTGCAGCCGTTTCGGCCAGGATCATTTTGCTGTATTTGCAGAGGCGGAAGATCTTGAAAAGAAATTAAAGACAGTTTTTAAGGAGATGAAAAAAGCCAACGGTGGCAGGAGTCTGCCTGTCAGAGCTGGTATATACCCTGATACCATGGGCCTTGTGGAGACATCTCTTGCCTGCGACCGTGCAAAATATGCATGCAAATCGATAAAGAATGACAGGGGGTCATGTTTTAAGTATTTTGATGAAAAGATGCTTAAATGGGAGATCAACAGACAGTATGTCATTGAGAATCTCGACAGGGCTCTTTCCGAGGACTGGATCACGGCCTACTACCAGCCGATAGTCCGCTCAACAAACAGAAGGGTATGTGATGAGGAAGCGCTCGCCAGATGGATAGATCCGGATAAGGGCATGCTCTCCCCGGCAGATTTTATACCTATACTTGAAGATGCGAGACTTATTTATAAAGTCGATCTGCATATCGTTGATGTAATCCTTGAGAGAATGAAAAAGCAGATAGCATCGGGAAAACTGAACGTGGTTCCCATTTCCGTCAACTTATCAAGGACAGATTTCGATTCATGCGATATCGTGGACGAAATCTGGAATCGTGTGAAAAAAGCGGGCGTATCACCTGAACTGATCACAATAGAAATAACCGAGAGTGTTGTCGGTAAAGATTTTGAATATATGAAGGAACAGATAAACAGGTTTAAAAAGCTTGGTTTTTCTGTATGGATGGATGATTTCGGCAGCGGATATTCGTCCCTTGAACTTCTTCGTGAACTCGATTTTGACCTCATTAAATTTGATATGAGATTTATGAGACAGTTTGATTCGACACCTAAATCCAGAGTGTTGTTGACAGAGCTTATGAGGATGGCTATCTCTCTTAACTTTGAGACGGTATGTGAAGGTGTCGAGACTATAGAGCAGGTTGAATTCTTAGGACAGATCGGATGTACCAAGATGCAGGGATATTATTTCTGCAAGCCTGTCTCGTTTGAACAGATACTGGACAGATATAAAAAGGGCTCTCAGATCGGCTTTGAGAATCCCGATGAGTCATATTATCAAAAGACGATCAGTGCCATAAACCTTTATGACCTGGGAGCGTTGTCAAATGATGAAAACGAATCTGTACGTCATTATTTTAATACACTGCCTATGGCCATATTTGAATATGACGGCAAAGAGATGAATATGATCCGCTCCAATAAATCATATAATGAATTTTTGGAAGCATACAGAAATGTGAGTAATGTATTTTCTGATTATATTCATGAATGTAAAGCTCAGGGCCAGAAAGTCCTCGTGAATGAAGTGACTGATGACGGAGAACTCGTAAACGCACTGGTAAAGCATCTGCTTGACAATCCTATAAATGGCAAAGGGGCTTATGCGATAGCAATACTGGAAGTGACTCCGATCGGTGGCCAGAACATTACATATACAGGTATTGCGAAAGCGTTGTCAGCAGATTATATAGATATGTATCATGTGGACTTAAAGACGGATAAGTTTACACATTATTCTTCCGGCGCCGGCGATGCCAACATGGCATTTGAGAGAAGGGGAGATGATTTCTTTAACGAATCCTCAAATGATGCGGTTAATTATATCCACAAAGATGATCTGGAAGAATTTTTGATAATATTTACCAAAGAGCATGTATTAAAGGCAATCAATGAGTACGGTTCTTTCACGCATACATACAGACTGCTTATAAACGGTAATTATCAGTATGTTAATATGAAAGCCGTCCCGCTTGATAAGAACAGAAATCAGCTGGTAATCGGTGTAAATAATGTTGATGCCCAGATGAGGAGTCAGGAAGCATATGACAAACTCAAGGAAGAGGCGTCTGTATATACAAAGATATCCGCACTCCTCGGAAATGTCATCGCGCTTTATATGGTTGATCCGGAGACGGATTCATTCATGCAGTATACGGCATCAAGCGATTACTCGCAGCTGGGCACATCGGTTTCCGGTTCGGACTTTTTTGACGAATCTGTTGAAAAAGCAAATGTTGCGATAGACCCGGATGATTATGAATATTTTGTGTCCGAATTTAAAAAAGAAAATATTCTGAGAAACACAAATGACGGAAAAGTGTTTATAATGAATTACGGATTAAAAATCGGAAACGGTGTAGTGAAAGTAACATTAAGAGCCGGCATGGTAAACGAAAAGGGCAGATCCCAGCTGATAGTCGGCATATATGAAGCAAATCAATGAGGCAAAAGCCTTTTGAAAATATTATAAAGAAACGGAGATAAAACAAGATGGCAAAGAGAACATCGGTATTGTTAATCCTTGACGGTTACGGACTTAACGAAAAGACAGAGGGCAACGCTGTTGCACTGGCAAAGACACCCGTAATGGACAGACTCATGAAGCAGTATCCTTTTGTAAAGGGTAACGCAAGTGGTATGGCAGTAGGACTTCCCGAAGGTCAGATGGGAAACTCTGAGGTAGGACACCTTAATATGGGTGCCGGCCGTATCGTATATCAGGAACTCACCAGAATCACAAAAGAGATCCAGGACGGAGATTTCTTTAAGAACGAAGAGCTCCTCCGTGCAGTTGGTAACTGCAAGAAGAACGGCTCGTCACTTCATCTCTACGGACTCCTCTCAGACGGTGGTGTTCACTCACACAACACACATCTCTACGGACTCCTTGAGCTTGCAAAGCGTGAGGGACTTGAGAAAGTATATGTACACTGCTTCCTTGACGGAAGAGATACTCCTCCCCAGTCAGCAAAGGGATTTGCAGAGGATCTTGAGGCCGAGATGAAGAAGATCGGAGTAGGCAAGATCGCTACAGTATCCGGCCGTTACTACGCAATGGACAGAGATAATAACTATGACCGTGTAGAGGTAGCATACAATGCACTCACAAAGGGCGAGGGCAACAAGGCTGCATCTGCTCCCGAGGGCATCCAGGCTTCATACGACGCAGGTGTAAACGATGAGTTTGTAGTACCTTTTGTAGTAGAGGAAAACGGCGCACCTGTTGCTACAATTAAAGACGGCGATTCTATCATCTTCTTTAACTTCAGACCTGACAGAGCAAGAGAGATCACACACTGCTTCTGTGATGATGATTTTGACAAGTTTAACAGAGGCAAGAGACTTGATGTCACATATGTATGCTTCTCAGAGTATGATGTGACAATCCCCAACAAGACTGTTGCATTTAAGAAGGTTGAGGTCACAAATACATTTGGTGAGTGGCTTGCAAAGAAGGGCATGAAGCAGGCTCGAATCGCTGAGACAGAGAAGTATGCTCACGTAACATTCTTCTTTAACGGCGGTATCGAAGCTCCCAATGAAGGCGAGGAGAGAGTACTTGTAAATTCACCCAAGTACGTACCTACATATGATAAAAAGCCCCGTATGGCTGCTTATACAGTATGCGATAAGCTCTCAGAGGCAATCGCTGCAAAGGATGAGGACGGAAATCCCGTATATGATGTGATCATCTGTAACTTTGCAAACCCTGACATGGTAGGTCATACAGGAGTGATCGATTCGGCAATCCAGGCAGTTGAGGATATCGACAGATGTCTCGGTGAGATCGAAAACCTCGTAATCGAGAATAACGCTGTAATGTTTATCACAGCAGACCACGGTAATGTTGAGCAGCTCATCGATTATGAGACAGGAGCACCTTTCACAGCTCATACAACAAACCCTGTACCTTTCATCCTCGTAAATGCAGACAAGAAGTATAAGCTCCGCGAGAACGGATGCCTTGCAGATATCGTGCCCACACTTATCGAGCTGATGGGAGAGCAGCAGCCTGCTGAAATGACAGGAAAGTCACTCCTTGTAGAGGCATAATTTATATCAAATATTATAAAAAAGTACTTGCATATAATTTACATAAGTGGTAAATTATATAAGGTATCAGTAAAGAATTAAAAGAGTAGGTTTCGGCCTACTCTTTATTGTTGGAGAATTGTATGGCAGGAAAGAAAGATTATGAATCCGAAGCTGAAAAACTCCTCGGACCGATAGCAGAGGAAAACGGCGTCAGGATATATGATGTGGAATATGTGAAAGAGGGCAGCGACTATTACCTCAGGGCATATATAGACAAGGACGGAGGAGTCACGATAGATGACTGTGAAGCAGTCAGCAGGAGATACTCGGATGTACTTGATGAAGCAGATCTGATAAAGGATCCGTATATACTCGAGGTCAGCTCACCTGGCCTTGGCAGAGCGCTTAAGAAGGACAGACACTTTGAGCAGAGCATCGGTATGGATGTAGAGATAAAACTGTACGAGCCGGTGGACGGTACTAAAGAGTACGAGGGAAAACTTGAGAGTTTTGACAAAGAAAGTATTGTCATAAATATAAATGACACAAAGAAAACATTTTCAAGAAAACAGATTGCAAATATCAGACTTGCACTTGATTTTTAAAAACTATTTAGGAGGAGAACAGGAAAATGAAAGGCGATTTTAAAGAGGCACTTATTGCACTTGAGAGGGAGAGAGATATCAGCAGCAGGGTTATCCTTGATGCTATCGGCAAATCCCTTGTATCTGCATTTGAAAAGCAGTACAAGAGCAAGAACAATATCCATGAGATAATAGATTATGATAACTATCAGGTAACACTTATGGCAGACAAGGAAGTCGTACCCACAGAGGACGACGTAATGGATCCTGCCATTGAGATATCACTTGATGAAGCCAGAGAAGTTAAGGAAGATGCCAATGTCGGCGATATCGTTGAGGTAGAGGTACAGTCTTCTGAGTTTGGCCGTATGGCTGCACAGACCGCCAGAAACGTAATCACCCAGGCAATCCGCGAGGAAGAAAAGAATATCGTATTCAGAAGCTTCAGAGCAAAAGAAAAGGATATCATCACAGGTATCATCAAGAAAAAGAACGTATCAAACATCAGCCAGAAACAGCTTGACGAGCAGGTAAGAAAGATCCGTGAAGAGGGCGCCAGAAAGAATAAGAGTCCTGAGGAGATCGAGGCTGAGATCAAGAATATCAAGAAGACTTCTGTAAGCTACACGATCAACCTCGGCACAGCAGATGCCATCCTCACAGAGAAAGAGATGGTATTCCCCGTAGCTTCAGGTTCAAAAGACAAGGCAAACGAGCCAAACGAATCATATGAAGTAGGCAAGAGGATGAAGTTCCTCGTACTCAAGGTTGAGAACGGAAACAAGGGACCCAGAATCCTCGTGAGCCGTACACACCCTGACCTCGTAAAGCGTCTCTTTGAGGCAGAGGTATCAGAGATAAATGACGGTACAGTAGAGATCATGAGCATCGCCCGTGAGCCCGGCAGCCGTACAAAGATGGCTGTAGTATCACATAATGAAAATGTTGATCCCGTAGGTTCATGCGTAGGTGTAAACGGCGCAAGAGTAAATGCTGTTGTACGTGAGCTCAATAATGAAAAGATCGATATCATCATCTGGGATGAGAACCCCGGAAACTTTATCAGAAATGCACTTTCACCTGCACAGATAGTAAACGTATTTGCAGATCCCGAGGAAAAGACAGCCAATGTCGTAGTACCCGATGATCAGCTATCGCTTGCTATCGGTAACAGTGGCCAGAATGCCCGTCTTGCAGCAAAGCTTACAAACTACAAGATCGATATCAAGTCTGAGACCCAGGCCAAGGATGCATACGGATTCCGTATTGAAGACTACATGGATGATGACGATGAGTATGATGAGGACGAGGAGATGAACTTCGAAGAGCCCGATACAGAAGTGGCATCAGAGGAGTCAGAAAGCTAAATGGCAGATCAGCGCAGTGCTAAGAAAACACCATTAAGGAGTTGTGTCGGATGCGGTCAGGCAAAAGATAAAAAAGACCTCATCAGAGTGATAAGGACTCCTGAAGGAAATTTTGAGATAGACCGGACCGGCAGAAAGAACGGACGGGGCGCCTACATATGCGATGATGTGGAATGCCTTAAAAAAGCCGGAAAAAGTAAAGGCCTTGACAGGTCCTTTAGGATGAGTGTACCGAAAGAGGTATATGAAGCGCTTGAGAAGGAGATTCTGATTGAACAGGCAAAATAAGATATATTCGATGCTCGGGCTTGCGGTGAGAGCCGGAAAGATAAAGAGTGGAGAGTTTGCGACGGAGCAGAGTGTTAAGACAGGTAAATGTTATCTGTGTATGGTCGCGGCGGATGCCTCGGACAACACGAGGAAAAAATTTAACGACATGTGTACTTTCTATGAGACACCAATCATCTTTTACGGTGATAAAGAAGAGATGGGGCACGCCATGGGAAAGGACATAAGGGCAACAGCTGCCGTGTGTGACGAAGGCTTTGCAAACAGTATTTTAAAGCTTGTCAAAGAGGAAACAGGTAAAGGACAGCAGGGATTTACGACGGAGGATAAATTATGAGAATAAGAGAGTATATTAAGACAGTTGAAGGAATTAACAATAATGATGTAATAGAGATTCTTGCAGGCAAGGGTATCGAGGGAAAGACTCCGGCAAGCAGTATTTCCGATGAAGAAATAGCAATCGTCGAGAAAGAACTTAAAGCAAGAGGCCTTATGGGCGGTCAGAAGGCCGAGGCGCCCAAGGCGGAAGCTCCCAAGGTTGAAGTACCTAAGGCAGAGGTAAAAAAAGAAGAGCCCCAAACAGAGGCACCTAAAGCTGAGGAGCCTAAAACTGCAGAGCCTAAAAAGGATGCACCCGTTTCAGGAGAGGCGCCCAAAAAGAAAAAGAAGATAGTTATCGTAGGTCAGGCAGCATCACCTGCATCAAAGCCCCAGGGTAATCAGGGTGGTCAGGACAGAAGACCTGTAAATAACCAGAATACAAACAGACCTGAGCAGCGCGGACCAATCAAGCCAAGGACCAATATGATCGACAGGGCTGCAGAGGCATCTGCCAGAAGAGAAAACGCAGAGCGTGAGGAAAACGAGCGTTTAAGGAAAGAGCAGGAGGCCCGCAGGGAAGAAGAAAAGAGCCGGGAGAGAGAACAGGCTCCCCAGGCAAGCGTTCAGCAGCCTCAGAGAGAAAACATATTCCGTAACAGGGAGAATAACCGTCCTCAGGGAAATAATAATAACAATCGCCGTGACGGTCATGAGAACCGCCAGGGTGGATTTAACCGTGACAATCGTCAGGGCGGAGGATTTAATAAAGACGGCAACAGAAAAGGCGGCGTGATCATTGCTCAGGGTAATGTCGGCGGCAGAGGATTTAACAAGCCCGCAAAAACCCAGAACGGCAGATTCGATGCTGCTCCCGTTACAGCTGAAAATGACAGACACCGTGACAAGACAAACGGCAAGGAGAGAGATTCAAGAAGCAAGAAAGACCTCCTCTACGAAGATGACGATATGATGATGGGTAAGGGCAGAAACAGCCAGGCAGGCCGTTTCCAGAAACCCGTCAAGGTAAAGGAAGAGGTTGTGGAGGACGATATCAAGGTAATCGTACTCCCTGAGATGATCACTATAAAAGACCTGGCTGACAAGATGAAGATACAGCCTTCTGCCATAGTAAAGAAACTCTTTATGCAGGGCAAGATGGTGACTGTAAACCAGGAGATATCTTTTGAAGAGGCAGAGGAAATCGCGCTTGAATATGATATCATGTGCGAGCAGGAGGAAAAGGTTGATGTAATCGCCGAGCTCCTTAAAGAAGAGGAAGAGCCGGCAGAGTCACTTGTACCCAGACCTCCGGTAATCTGTGTAATGGGTCATGTCGATCATGGTAAGACATCACTCCTCGATGCCATCAGAAAGACCAATGTAACAGATAAAGAGGCAGGCGGTATCACACAGCATATCGGTGCCTATACAGTTAATATAGACGGCAGGGCAATCACATTCCTTGATACACCGGGTCATGAAGCATTTACATCAATGCGTATGCGTGGTGCAAACTCAACAGATATCGCTATCCTCGTAGTAGCAGCAGATGACGGTGTCATGCCTCAGACAGTCGAGGCTATCAACCATGCCAAGGCTGCAGGTATCGAAGTGATCGTAGCTGTCAACAAGATTGATAAGCCCGGAGCAAATATCGACAGAGTAAAGCAGGAGCTCACAGAATATGAGCTTGTCGCAGAAGACTGGGGTGGTCAGACAATATTTGCACCTGTATCAGCCAAGACAGGCCAGGGTATCCCTGAACTCCTTGAGATGATCCTCTTAACAGCAGATGTACTTGAGCTCAAGGCTAATCCCAAGAGAAAGGCCCGTGGTCTTGTAATCGAGGCTGAGCTTGATAAGGGACGCGGTCCCGTTGCAACAGTACTCGTACAGAAGGGTACTCTCCACGTAGGAGACTTTATATCAGCAGGAGCTTCACACGGTAAGGTCAGAGCCATGGTCGATGACAGAGGACGCAGAGTCAGAGAGGCGCTTCCCTCTACACCTGTAGAGATCCTTGGTCTTGATGATGTACCTAATGCAGGTGAAGTATTTATCTGCCACGATAATGACAAGCAGGCTAAGAATTATGCTGATACATTCATTGCACAAAACAAGGCAAAGCTTCTTGAGGAGACCAAGAGCAAGATGAGTCTTGATGAACTCTACAGCAAGATTCAGGAGGGTAACCTTAAGGAACTCAACATCATCATCAAAGCTGATGTACAGGGTTCTGTTGAGGCCGTTAAGCAGTCTCTTGTAAAACTCTCTAATGAGGAAGTAGTAGTCAAGGTTATCCATGGCGGTGTTGGTGCCATAAATGAATCTGACGTAATCCTTGCTTCTGCATCAAACGCTATTATCATTGGATTTAACGTACGTCCCGATGCAATGGCCAAGTCTACAGCAGAGCGTGAAGGCGTTGATGTAAGACTTTACAAGGTTATCTATCAGGCTATTGAGGATGTTGAGGCAGCCATGAAGGGTATGCTTGATGCTGTATTTGAGGAAAAGATCATCGGTCATGCCGAGATCCAGCAGATCTTTAAGGCTTCTGCCATCGGTAATATCGCCGGTGCGAGAGTCATCGACGGATGCATTCAGAAAGACTGCAAGGTTCGTATCACCCGTGAGGGAGAGCAGATCTTTGAGGGACCGCTTGCATCGCTTAAGAGATTTAAGGATGATGTAAAAGAGGTTAAGGACGGATATGAGTGTGGTCTCGTATTTGAAGGCTTTGATCAGATGAAGGAGCTTGATATCGTCGAGGCATACATCATGGTAGAGGTACCCAGAGAATAATGAGAAAGAACAGTATTAAAAATACAAGAATAAACTCAGAGGTCATGAAGACTCTCGCAGAGATAATCAGGTCTGAGATAAAAGACCCCCGTATCCCTGAGTTTACATCTGTGACCGGTGTGGAGGTTGCTCCGGATTTAAAAACATGCAAGGTGTTTGTCAGCATGCTCTGTGACGGGGAAAAGGCCCAGGATGGATTAAAGGGCCTTAAATCTGCAGAAGGTTTTATGAAGAGGGAGCTTGCAAGAGAACTTAATCTGCGAAACACACCGGAACTCAGATTTATCCTGGATACATCAATAGAGTACGGCAATCATATGTCAAAACTCATTGAGGAAGCCAACAAAAATATCAAACGTGATGACGAAGAATCATCCGAAGAATAATTTTTAAAAGTATAATGATAAATATTATTGAAGAAGTAAAAGATGCGGGGAGCATCGGAATAAGCGGACATGTGAGACCGGACGGGGACTGTGTAGGTTCCTGTCTTGGTCTTTATTTATACTTAAAGAAAGTGTACCCGGAAAAAGAGATCGATGTTTATCTTGAGCATCCCGGTCACTGCTTTACAGGTATTCCTGCTCTTGATGATGTAAAGACATCAGCTCCGGAGGGTAAAGTGTATGATATCTTTATTCTCCTTGATACTGTTCCAAACAGACTCGGAGATTTTGAGGATCTGTTTAACAGTGCAAAAAAGACAATAAACATCGATCATCATGTGAGCAACAAAGACGGCTCGGGAGATGTAAACTATATTGTACCCGGAGCATCTTCTACGGGAGAACTGATCTATAACCTGACAGAAAAACAGTTCATGGACAGGGATATTGCGACTTTGCTCTATATGGCTGTTGCCCATGATACAGGTGTATTCAGATTTTCAAATACTACGGCCGATACAATGCGCTGCGCCGCAGATCTCATCGGCTATGGATTTGATTTTTCAGACCTTCTCGACAAGACCTTTTATGAAAAGACATATCTTCAGAACAAGGTTCAGGGGCATGTTGTCATAGACAGTAAACTGTACTTTGGTGGCAGACTCATCGTCGGAGTAGCTACAGGTGAGTTTATGAATAAATACGGAGCGACGACTGATGATTTTGACGGAGTAGTCAATCAGCTTCTCCTGACCCAGGGCGTCCTCTCTGCAGTATTTATTTATGAAAAGAAACCGGGAGTATTAAAGTTCAGCCTTCGCTCAAAGACAGATGATGTGAATGTATCGGCGGTATCAGTCGCTATGGGCGGCGGCGGTCATGTAAGGGCTGCCGGATTTGACTACCGTGGAGAACTTGATGAAGGCATGAATAAAGTCATAGAGCTGTTAGGAAAGCAGATTAATGTATAACGGATTGATAAATGTATACAAAGAGCCCGGATTCACATCTATGGATGTGATAGCGGTGCTCCGGG
Organism: uncultured Lachnospiraceae bacterium; assembly: GCA_902793845.1. Classification (GTDB taxonomy): domain Bacteria; phylum Bacillota; class Clostridia; order Lachnospirales; family Lachnospiraceae; genus NK4A136. The sequence goes on from CADBFE010000001.1 coordinate 25,991, forward strand.
GTATACTTGGGCAAAAAAAGATTGGGCACACCGGCACGCTGGATCCTGCGGCAGAGGGTGTGCTCCTTGTATGTCTCGGCAATGCCACAAAGCTTTGTGACATGCTTGAAAATCATGACAAGACATACAGATGTACGATGGTCCTGGGCAGGACCACCGATACTGAGGATACAACCGGTACTGTAACAGGGGAGTATCCGGTAAATGTAACAAAAGAGAGTGTAACAGAGGCAATCAAGTCTTTTATCGGTGATTATGACCAGATACCGCCGATGTATTCTGCCATAAAGGTTAATGGCAAAAAACTCTATGATATAGCAAGGAGCGGCGGCGAGGTAGAGCGAAAACCCCGTCATATAAAGATTTTTGATATAACTGATATAGTGACAGACCTGCCTAGAGTATCATTTACGGTAAGCTGCAGCAAGGGGACGTATATCAGATCTCTTTGCAGGGATATAGGAGAGAAGCTTTCCTGCGGAGGCTGCATGGAAAAACTGATCCGCATCAAAGCAGGTGATTTTGATATAAGCACATCCCTTAGGCTTGATGAGATTAAAAAACTGGCCGTTTCGGGAGATATTAATGAATCGGTGATACCGACTGAAAAAGTATTTGAAAAGTCACCTGTCCTTAAGGTAAAGCCTGAATATGCAAAGCTTATTGATAATGGCAATCCGCTGATGACAGAGTGTGTTGAACCTGCGATCATACCTGATAAAGGTCAGCGGTTCAGAGTGTACAATACGAACAATGTCTTTGTTGCCACATATATTTTTGACACTGAGAAAAACAGGCTGATGCCTGAAAAGATGTTTTTACAATATTCATTATGAAGATAATCAGATACGATTTATCGGAAAATAAAAAAATAGATGAATTGGACGTGGAGAGAACAGCCGTTGCCATAGGCAAGTTTGACGGAGTCCATAGTGGCCACAGATCTATCATAGAGGACCTGATCAGTAAAAAATCACTGGGACTTACGACTGTAGTCGTCTCGTTTGAACCTTATCCTGCAGAGTATTTCGGCATCGGAGATTTTAAATATTTATCCCTTTTTGAAGAAAAAGCAGCCATGCTTAAGGAATTCGGGATTGATATACTGATACTCCTTAAGTTTGACGGATTTTCTGCAAACGTGACTCCGGAGAAATTCATAGAAGACTTTTTTGTGGACAAACTCCATATGGCATATATTGCAGCAGGTAAAGACCTCTCATTTGGCAGTAAGGGTGCAGGTAATGTATCGTTGCTAGAAAAATACAGCGGTGCATTTGATTATAGTATTAATGTAATCCCCAAACTGTGCGATGGAGATGCGGAGATATCATCATCCCTTATCAGAAAAATGATTGAGGACGGTGATGTAAAGAGAGCAGGAGAGTACCTTGGATATCCCTATTCATTTACGGGAGAGGTCATCAGGGGGAGGCATCTCGGTTCGTCAATCGGATTCCCTACAATCAATGTAAAGCCTGATGACAAGAAAGTAATTCCAAAGTTTGGCGTATATTATTCATCCGTAATTGTGGACGGGATTAAGTATTCAGGTCTTACAAATGTAGGTGTAAAGCCTACGGTTGGCAGCGACGGCGTATTACTGGAGACATATATATATGATTTTGACCGTGATATATACGGAAAAACCGTAAAGGTATCATTACATGAATTTAAGCGCCCCGAAAAGAAGTTTGAGAGTGTGGAAGAACTCAAAAAAGCCCTTTCAGAGGATATTAAAGAGGGTAAAAATAACCAAAAAGCAATTCATATTTGATATTGTTATGTGTAATAAAGCGAAAAAGTATATTCATGCTTGTTTTGGTTTAACTCGTTATATAAAATTATATATGTCAGAAATGTTCTTTTAGAAGATTATTTGTTAGTAAATTTTTCTTTAGTTCGTAGGTAACGGAAATGATTTTAAACAGTGTTATTTCGCTTGCCGGTGGTCTCGGACTGTTTCTCCTTGGTATGAACCTCATGAGTGACGGTATCGAAAAAGCAGCCGGAGCCAAGTTGCGTTCCATACTCGAGATGTTCACGACAAATCGTGTTATGGGTATGATCGTCGGATGTATTTTTACCGGTATCATTCAGTCATCATCGGCTTGTACAGCCATGGTTGTTTCATTTGTTAACTCAGGTCTGATGAATCTGTATCAGGCGGCGGGAGTAATATTCGGTTCCAACATCGGTACCACTATTACCGGTCAGCTTGTTTCATTCAATTTATCTGCATATGCACCTATCATACTTTTATGTGGTGTACTGCTCACGATGTTCTCGAAGAATCTCACAGTTAAAAGGATCGGCGATGTGATAATCGGATTCGGTGTCTTATTTATGGGTATTAAAGCCATGAGTTCTTCCATGACATCCCTTAATGATACAGGCCGTATCACAGAGATACTGATGGGACTTAAAAATCCGCTTTATGCCATCGTGATCGGACTTGCGGTGACTGCAGTAGTTCAGAGCTCATCCGTGACTGTATCCATCGTACTGCTCATGGCCCAGCAGCATCTGTTTGTGGATACCAATATCTGTCTGTACATAATACTCGGATGCAATATCGGTGCATGTACGACAGCCCTTATCGCATCCCTTGCAGGTAAGAAGGATGCAAAGAGAGCAGCCCTCATACATCTGCTCTTTAACATCATCGGAACGATCATCATGTTTATCATCCTTCAGATTGCCATGGATCCGGTATCAGCCATGATCCACAAGGTATCTTCTGATGAAGGACGTTTCGTAGCTAACGCCCACACAATATTTAAGGTATTCCAGGTAATCATATTATTACCTTTCTCAACACTGATAGTTAAGATGACTTACCTCATCGTACCCGGCAAGGATCAGAAAGTCGGATACCACGAAGCATTCCAGCTTCAGTATATCGGCGACAAGGTTCTCTTTAACCCGTCAACTGCCGTAGTAGACGGTATGAAGGAGCTTGAGAGAATGGCTTCTCTTGCATATGATAACCTGAACCGCTCTATGAATGCCCTGATCACACTGGATGAGGATGATATCAATCAGGTTTATGAAGTTGAGAAAAATATAGACTTCCTGAACAATTCGATAACCCATTATTTTGTAAAGATAAACCAGTCAACACTGCCTATCGAAGACCTTAAAGAGCTGGGTTCCCTGTTCCATGTAGCCAACGATATTGAGCGTATCGGTGACCATGCGGAGAACATAGCCGATATGGCAATGAGGCGCAAGGCACTGGGCGTAGGATTCAGTGAGGATGCCCAGTCAGAACTGGCCCAGATGATGGCGAGTGTTGATGCCATGATAGAAAAGGCTATAAAGTGTATCCTTTCATCAGGTGACAAGACCAAACTGATGCTGGAGATATCTGAGCTTGAGGGCAAGATCGACTCCATGGAAAAACAGTTCCAGCAGCATCACATAGACAGACTGACAAAACAGCAGTGTACAGCGGAAGCCGGTATGATCTTCTCTGATGTAATATCAGGACTCGAGAGAGTATCGGATCACGCACTTAATATAGTCAGATATCTTCAGAGAAGAGATCTGGCGGAGTTGACGGAATAAAATAAAAGGAAAGGTGGATAAAGGTATGGATATGAGAGCAAGATATGAGTCTATAGGACTCGTTGATTTAAAAGCAATGGCCAGAAACCGCGGTATCAAGATAGTGACCGGTATGAAGAAATCCGATGTAGTTGATGCCATGGTAGCCATGGACGATATGGAAGCAAAACAGAAAGCAGCAGAGGAAGCAGCAAAGGCTGCGGAGAAAACGGCTGAAAAGCCTGCAGAGGTAAAGGAAGTAAAGGAAGCACCAAAGACAGAAGGGACAGCTCCCGCACCTTTAGAGGGACAGGAGACCAGGATGGTGGCACCGTCGGGAGAGGAGTACAATCCTGCTCTTGATACAGGTGTTGAGTCAGGCGGTATCCTTGAGGTAATGGCCGACGGATTTGGATTTATCAGAGGTACGAATTACCTTCCCGGAGAGCGTGATATATATATATCCCCCGGCCAGATCAGGAGATTCGGACTCCGCACGGGAGATATGTTAAAGGGTCATCTTAAGGTAAAGGCTGCCACTGAAAAGTTTCAGGCAATGCTTTATCTGACCAGTTTAAACGGTATGCCTGTAGATCAGGCTACAAAGAGATACCAGTTTGAAAACATGACGCCTATATTCCCTAATGAGAGAATTAAGCTGGCAGTACCCGGCGCACCTGTATCAATGCGTATCATGGATCTCTTATCTCCTGTAGGTAAAGGACAGCGTGGTATGATCGTATCACCGCCGAAAGCCGGTAAGACCACACTCCTTAAGAGCGTAGCCAAGTCAGTTCAGGTATCAAATCCCAACATGCATATGATCATCCTCCTTATCGACGAGCGTCCCGAGGAGGTTACAGATATTAAAGAAGAGGTAATGGGCAAGAATGTTGAGGTTATCTACTCTACATTTGATGAGACTCCCGAGCATCATAAGCGTGTATCGGAGATGGTAATCGAGAGAGCGAGAAGACTTGTTGAGTATAAAAAAGATGTCATAATACTTCTTGACTCAATTACAAGACTTACCAGAGCATATAACCAGGTAATACCCCCTTCAGGCAGGACACTTTCTGGAGGTCTCGATCCTGCAGCTCTCCATATGCCAAAGAGATTCTTTGGTGCAGCCAGAAATATGAGAGAGGGAGGTTCATTAACGATCCTCGCAACAGCTCTCGTAGAGACAGGCTCCAAGATGGATGATGTGGTATACGAGGAGTTCAAGGGTACAGGTAACATGGAGATGGTACTCGACCGCAAGCTCTCTGAGAGAAGAGTATTCCCTGCGATAGATATCGCAAAGTCCGGTACCAGAAGAGATGACCTGCTCCTGACACAGGATGAACTCGGCGTAATCAATAATATCCGCCGTGCATTTAACGATATGACAAATAATGATGCGGTTGATAAGGTACTCGATCTGTTCTCTAAGACCAAGACCAGTGAAGAGTTTATCAGAATGGCTGAAAAGATGAGGTTTTATTAAAAATGCATTCAGCAAAGGTTGAACTGGAACGCTGCTTCCTCTGCTCGATTGATTCGGCAAAGGCATATGTCAGCTACAATGAATATACACTTGATCCCGGCAGTGAGATGCATCAGTATATGCTGAATCTCTTTGCCAAGAATTTTGATAATATTTCAAGCAAAAAGGCTTCTTTTTCAGGAGATTCGTTTATATCACAGATACTCCCCGAAAATGTGGAGGGTTTTGATGCATTTGTGGATGTAGTCGCAGATGAGATCCATACCCTTGTCCAGGAAGCCGTGGACCTGCCGTCAGGTTCAGGCCTCTTTCTTTGGGCAACTGTTGAGGAACAGCCGATCATAGCTTTCTTTAAGCTTAATTATCAGAATAAATTTACATGTCTTGTAAGCGATGACAGTAAAGAGGTATCGTGGGAAAAGGTCTACAGACTGCTTCCGGCATATACCCAGAATGATTATGATTATTTCTACATAAACATATTTGACAGAAAAGTATGGATGTCAGATACAGTCTGCCATATCGAACTTGAGTCATTTAATTATATGTCAGACAGGATACTTCATATCGAGAAGCTGGACCGCTCCGAGAAAGAGGTGGTATCGGTGATCAGGGATGCTGCTGTCAGCGCCATAGAAGAGTGCTATAAAAAAGAGGCGCCCTCAAAGGTGTTTGAATACCGCAACATCATCGCAGATGCAGCCCTTGACTACGATGTGATCAAACCGGTCGAGGTAGAAAAGAAACTGTTTGCCGATAATGAAGATGCCGCAAAGTTATACAGGCAGAAACTTAAAGAGAGGGATATCCCTGCGGACAAGCCCCAGCCTGTCAGCAAAAAGACCCAGAGGCAGCTTCAGAAAAAGCAGAAGATAGTGACTGAAAGCGGCATCGAGATACTGGTGCCCATCGAGTTTCTTGAAGATTCCGAAGTCTTTGAGTACAAGCAGGATGAACTCGGTCATGTATCTATCACAATAAACGATACAAACGGAACACTTAAATAAAGTTGGGTGTATATATTTGTCTGCTTTGCGCAGATATAAAAAAACAGGGTTCGGTGCATTGAGCTAGCTCTTAGCACCGAACCCTGTTTTTTATGTCTTACCTGATCTGGAATTAACCCATGACAACTTCAACTTTGTGAGTCTTGCCATCTCCGAATGCAGGTACAAGGTTGCCCTCGATTGCATTGCCGTCTACAGTGATGCTCTTAACACCCTTGCAGATGTGGTTAGGATTTGTAACCTTGATGTCGTATGTGGCATTTCTGAACTGTCTTGTTGCATTAAGTCCGTCCCAAGCAGAAGGGATAGAAGGATCAATGCGGAGACCGTCAAAGTCTGCCTGTACACCGAGGATGTACTGAGATATAGCTACCATATTCCATGCAGCTGTACCTGTAAGCCATGAGTTCTTGCCCTGGCCAAAGTTCTTGCCTGTCTGACCGATATCAGAACCTGCATCCTTACCACCGATCATCTGACCGTATACATAAGGCTCTGTCTTGTGGATATCAGATGTCTCCTCTGTAAATGCAGGAGCGATTTCTGAATAGTACTTAAATGCCTGATCGCCCTGGCCTGCGTAAGCAGCTGCACAGATGATCCATGCATTGTTGTGAGTGAAGATACCTGCGTTCTCCTTGTATCCGCCGGGATATGTAGAGATCTCACCGTACTGGATGTAGTACTTTGTAAATGCAGGGTTGTTAAGTACGAGACCAAACTTCGTATTAAGTCTCTCATCGATAGCAGCGAGAGTCTTAAGGTCTGCACCCTGATCCTTGCCGACATCTGACATGATAGCGAATCCCTGGGGCTCGATGAAGATCTGGCCTTCCTCGCATTCTTTTGATCCCATCTTTTCGCCGTTGGCATCATATGCTCTGAGGAACCAGTCGCCGTCCCAAGCTGACTCCATGATGTTTTTCTTCATCTTGTCGATCTCAGCCTGAGCTGCAGCAGCTTCGTCATCTTTACCGAGGTGCTTTAAGATAGCTACGTAGTTAGGTCCTGTATATGTAAAGAGTGTAGCAACCATTACAGACTCAGCGATCTTTGAGTAGCCGCCTTCAGCAGCAAACTTGGGATTGGTGTATGTCTGGAATGATTCACCGGGTGTATCTGAGTAGCATGACAGGTTGATGCAGTCGTTCCAGTCAGCACGCATTGCAAGAGGGAGACCGTGAGGTCCGAGGTTGTTTACAATGTGATAGAACGATACCTTGAGGTGATCGAGCATAGGCTGAGCGATAGACATATCATTGTCATAAGGTACCATCTCATCGAGGATAGCCCAATCGCCTGTCTCCTTGATGTAAGCTGATACAGAGAGGATGAGCCAGAGAGGATCGTCTGAGAAGTCTCCTCCGATATCGGCATTACCCTTCTTTGTAAGGGGCTGGTACTGATGGTAGCATCCACCGTCAGGGAACTGAGTAGAAGCGATGTCGATGATACGCTCCTTGGCTCTGTCGGGAATCTGGTGTACAAATCCGAGTACATCCTGGTTGGAATCACGGAATCCCATACCACGGCCGATACCTGACTCGAAGTATGAAGCAGAACGAGAGAGGTTAAATGTAACCATGCACTGATACTGGTTCCAGATATTAACCATACGGTTAACCTTGTCATCGGGAGTATCAACATTGAGGATACCGAGGAGCTTGTCCCAGTATGCCTTGAGCTCTGCCATACCCTGAGCAAATTTCTCAGGTGTGTTGTATTTTTCGATCATAGCCTTGGCTTTAACCTTGTTGATGGTCTTGCCGTCAGCCTCGAATTTCTGATCAACAGGCATCTCTACATAGCCGAGTACAAATACGAGTGTCTTTGTCTCGCCGGGCTTAAGTGTGATCTTCTTGAAGTGAGAAGCGATAGGAGCCCATCCGTCTGCAAATGAGTTTGTAGCCTTGTTTGCAAGTACAGCTTCAGGATTGTTAAATCCGTTGTAGAGACCGATGAATGAATCTCTGTCTGTATCATATCCGTCGATAGTATCGTTTACTGAGTAGAATGCAAAGTGATCACGGCGGTCTCTGTACTCTGTCTTGTGGTAAAGAACAGAACCGTCAACTTCTACACGACCTGTTGAGAAGTTACGCTGGAAGTTGTTTGAGTCATCCTGTGCATCCCAGAGGCACCACTCTGCAAATGAGAAGAGTGAGAATGATTTCTCTGCTGATCCTTCATTTGTAAGTACTACCTGCTGAACCTCTCCGTCATAATCCTGGGGAACGAAGAATGTCACATTTACTTTAAGATCGTTTTTCTTACCGGTAATTTTTGTGTAACCCATACCGTGGCGGCACTCATACTCATCAAGCTCTGTCTTGACGGGAGACCAGCCGGGATTCCAGATGGTACCGTTATCATTGATATAGAAGTAACGACCTCCCATATCGATAGGAACATTGTTGTAACGATAACGTGTGATTCTGCGAAGGCGGGCATCTTTATAGAATGAGTAACCTCCTGCTGTGTTTGAAATCAGCGAAAAGAATCCCTGAGTTCCCAGATAGTTGATCCATGGATATGGAGTTCTGGGAGTGGTGATGACATACTCTCTGTTGGCGTCATCAAAGAAACCGAATTTCATACCTTACTCTCCTTTGTTTTTGTATTGATATTTGTATTTGGGCGCACGAGCCCAATTAAGAAAATTATATAAAAAAAGGGTAGAAAAATCAATTAGATATAAAAGAACCGGGCACCGGTCGTAAATCAGATAATTCTCCGTACCGTAATGATGCTTGTATAGGTGGCACTGCCGACTTTGATACCGCCCGAGGGAGTACTTGCGTGGACTATCTGACCGTTGCCGATATATATGGCCACATGACCTGAGTAGCATATGATGTCTCCGGGCTGGGCATCTGCATAGGATACTTCAGTACCGATAAATCTCTGATCATACGAAGTCCTCGGAAGTGAATATCCGAATATTGAATATATCGTCATGGTAAATCCCGAGCAGTCAGAACCGTCAGTAAGACTTGTGCCTCCGGCCCGGTAGGGATTACCTATAAACTGGCATGCGTATACGGCAATCTGTTTTCCAAGGTCACTGCCGTTTGCTCCGTAAATAGGGGATACGTCGTAGGTTGCACCTTTAGTCGTTGTGATCGTAGACGAACCGCTGCTTGGGACAGACGGAGCGGTGGAGCCGGAATCGTTATTACCTGAATCAGATGAGTCCGTATTGTCATCATCGCTTACGTTAGAATCAGTATCCTGAGTGTCTCCTGCGTCAGCCACGAGATCTGATGATACAGTAGTATCGGTATCATCAGGTTCATTATTTTGCGCTGCCTGAGCCGCAGCTGCCTGAGCCGCAGCCTGGGCCGCAGCAGCTTTCTGGGCCTCAATCATTGAGGCATAAGCCGCAGCCCGTGCTTTTGCATTGGCAATCTGGATTTCATAATTGTCTGATATTTCTTTTAGCTCCTCTATGGAGGCCTCGAGCTCTGACGACTGGGTTTCGTAGTCGGCCATCATTTTTTCGAGATCTGCCTTTTCGGCTTCAAGGTATGATTTGAGCTCAGTCACCTCAGCTACCGTACTTTGGTACTCAGAGAGCATATTTCTGTCATATTCATATAAATCCTTATAATAATCGGATAAAGTAACTGCCTCGGCAAAGCTTCCTGTCTTTATATAAATGGAGATGAGACTGGTGTCGCCGGCTTCATATAAATATTTAATACGTACAAGCATGGCTGCGTACTGTTCTTCCTCAAGGGCAGTAGCTTTAGCCAGGTCATCTGTCGCTGTTTCAATCTCTTCATTAACTCTGTCAATATCGGCACTTAAAACTTCCTGCTCAGCCATTAACTGAACAAGCATGTCTGTCTTGTCCTCAATCTGGGCATCTACATCCTCCTGCTCGGCAGTCAGCGAGAGCACGTCTGTATCATAGGGATTGTCATCATCATATAGTACAGTCGGGGTATCAATAACAACCGGAGCCGGATAAGCCAGAGAATATATATTTGTTGCAATGCCTGCCACTACAGGGCATACAGCGCATATCATTATTTTTTTGATCAGATTTTTTTCTTTCATAACTTCTATATTTTACCACAGTGGTGACAGGCACCGTTAACAAATTGTGAACAAATGTAAGCATATGCATTTACAGATTATGATAGAATATCCATGAATTATTTATTATTATATACGTATGATTAAAGGATATAAATTATGAAAGCAAATGATAAAACAAATGTAATGAGAATACTTGACAGCAAAAAGATCGCCTATGAGGTTCACACATACGATGCTGATCCTGCCCTAACAGGTGAAGATATTGCAAAGATTCTCGGCGAAGATCCGGATAAGGTTTTCAAGACCCTCGTCACAACAGGGAAGACGGGAGCATATTATGTATTTGTGGTACCTGTGCCGGGAGAACTTAATCTTAAGAAAGCTGCAAAGGCTGCGGGAGAGAAATCGATAGCAATGATAAAGCAGAAAGATTTGCTGCCCCTTACGGGATATGTTCACGGAGGATGCTCACCTGTCGGGATGAAGAAGCAGTTTAAGACATTTATCCATGAGACAGCCTGCGGGTATGATAAGATATTCGTAAGCGGAGGAAGAGTGGGTGCTCAGATAGAGGTTGAGGCTGACAAACTTATTTCATTAGTCGGATGCATACCGGCTGATATAATCGGAGAATAAGGATGGTGACAGGCACCGTTGACAAATTGAGAACAAATGCAAGGATGTCATTTCGGTGGCGTCCTTTTTTTGATATAATTGCCGTAGTTTATTAAAAAGGGGAAAGGAGATTCATGTATGTACAGCGAATCAAAAGTATTTATAGGAAAAAACGATAAAGGTGAGAGAGTAAATCTCATTCCAAAGATGGCAAACAGGCACGGAATAGTCGCAGGTGCTACGGGAACCGGTAAGACAGTCACTCTTAAGGTATTGGCAGAGAGCTTTTCAGACATGGGCGTACCTGTATTTATGGCTGATGTAAAGGGCGATATAGCAGGTCTTGCATGTCCCGGAGAAGACAGCGAGGATATGAAAGCCCGTATCAGCAGATTCGGACTAGAGGAAGCAGGCTTTAAATATGACAAATATCCTGTGACACTTTGGGATATATACGGAGAAAAAGGCGTAACTTTAAGAACTACAATATCTGAGATAGGCCCCTTGCTTTTATCAAGACTGATGGAACTTAATACGACCCAGTCAGACATATTAAACATTGTATTTAAGATTGCTGACGATAACGGTCTTCTATTAATAGATACAAAAGACCTTAAGTCAATGCTTAACTATGTATCAGAAAATAACAAAGAACTTGAAGCAGACTACGGCAAGATGAGTCCCCAGTCAATTGCAGCAATCGTCAGAGCGGTAGTAGCTCTCGAGCTTGCAGGTGGAGATAAATTCTTTGGTGAGCCTGCCATTAACATAATGGACTTCTTCACAGTTGGTGAGGGTGGCAAGGGTATGATAAATATCCTCGACAGTTCCGTGCTCATCAATAATACAAAACTTTACTCAACATTCCTTTTATATCTCTTATCGGAACTGTTTGAGAGACTGCCTGAAGTAGGAGACCTTGAGAAGCCCAAGGTGATATTTTTCTTTGATGAGGCACATCTATTATTTAAGGATGCTCCAAAGGCATTGACGGAAAAGATAGAGCAGGTTGTAAAGCTCATCAGATCAAAAGGCGTAGGTGTATACTTCTGCACCCAGAATCCAAAGGATATACCTGACGGAGTACTTGCCCAGCTTGGTAACAAGATACAGCATGCGCTTCATGCATACACACCTGCTGATCAGAAGGGTGTAAAGGCTGCTGCCCAGTCATTCAGGGAGAATCCTGCCTTTGATACATATGAGACGATCATGGCTCTTGGAACAGGTGAGGCAGTCGTTTCATGTCTTGATGAAAACGGTATGCCGATGATTGCAGAGAAGACATTTATCCTGCCTCCTGCATCAAAGTTTGGGGCCCTGGATGAGTCAAGACGTAATGAAGTCGTAAAGGGCAGCCTGTATTACGGAAAATATTTTGAAGCAACCGACCCTGAGTCTGCATACGAGATACTCCTCCGTAAAGGCGCTGAGGAAGAGGAAGCAAAGAGGCTACTTAAAGAAGAAGAGGCTGCATTAAAACAGCAGGAAAAGGAAGCCAAAGCAAAAGCCAAGGAAGAAGAAAAGGCCAAGAAAAAGGCAGAGGCCGAGAAAAATAAAGTCGCAAAATCCGTAGGCAATACGGTGTCAGGCACGGTGGGACGTGAAATAGGAAAAAATGTGGGCAGCAGCTTCGGAAAGTTTGGCAAGACCCTTGGAGGAAATGTAGGCGCATCTTTAGGCAGAGGCATTTTCTCTACATTATTTAAGAAATAGAAAAAGAGTATTTATGAGAAAATATGAGTTTATAGTCCCGTGTCATTTCGGACTGGAGGCTGTATTAAAAAGAGAAATAATCGATCTTGGATATGATGTCACTTCAGTTGAGGATGGCAGAGTCACCTTTTTCGGTGATGAGGAAGCACTGGCCAGAGCCAATATCGGCCTCAGGACAGCAGAGCGTATACTGATAAAGCTCGGCACCTTTAAGGCAGAGACTTTTGAGGAACTGTTTCAGGGTACAAAAGCCCTGCCGCTTGATGAATATATCCCAAAGAACGGCAGGTTCTGGGTGACAAAAGCATCAAGTGTAAAGAGTAAACTCTTTTCACCATCTGACATCCAGTCAATCATGAAAAAAGCCATGGTTGAGTGCATGAAAGAAAAGTATCATATCGAGTGGTTCCCGGAGGACGGGGACGATTATCCCATCCGTGTATTTATAATGAAAGACATGGTCACGGTAGGGCTGGATACATCCGGGGACTCCCTTCATAAAAGAGGATACAGAAAGCTGACTGCAAAAGCTCCTATAGCGGAAAATCTCGCATCGGCCCTCCTTATGCTGACTCCGTGGAATAAAGACAGGATACTCATTGACCCGTTTTGCGGCAGCGGTACCTTTTGTATAGAAGCAGCCATGATGGCCTGCAATATGGCACCGGGTATGAACAGACAGTTTCCTGCATCAAAGTGGTCTCATATAGCTGCGAAATCTGTATGGGATGATGCTTATGAGGAAGCAAAAGAAGATGTGGATATGCCACAGTCATTAAATATACAGGGATATGACCTTGATCCAAAGATGGTTAAGATCGCAAGGGAAAATGCAAAGCTTGCGGGAGTTGATCATCTCATCCATTTCCAGGAGCGGGATATAAAAGATCTGGCGAGTCCAAAGAAATACGGATTTATCGTAACCAATCCTCCGTACGGAGAGCGTCTTGAGGAAAAGGAGGCCCTCCCGGAGCTATACAGTACTATCGGAGAGCGGTTTAAAAATATGGATACATGGTCCATGTATCTCATCAGTTCTTATCAGGACTGCGAAAAATATATCGGCAGAAAAGCCGACAAAAACAGAAAAATATATAACGGCATGTTAAAGACCTATTTCTATCAGTTTATGGGTCCCAAGCCGCCAAAAGGAGACAGGAAAGATGTCTGAAATTAAATACATAATATTTGCCACATCAAATAAAGATAAGGTAAGAGAAATCACCGAGATGACCACAGGCAGAGACGTAAAGGTGCTGACCATTAATGATATCGGATTTAACGATGATGTGGAGGAGACAGGCACCACCTTTGAGGAGAATGCGCATATCAAAGCAAAGGCTGTTTATGATTATGTAAGATCATCCGGTAAATATGAAGACTATGCAGTCCTCGCTGACGATTCCGGACTTGAGATAGACTATTATGACGGAGCACCCGGAGTATACAGTCACAGATGGCTCGGAGAGCGGACATATCCGGAGGCGATGACCGATGTGATGAATGATATGAAAGATGTCCCTGATGAAAAGCGTACTGCCAGATTTGTCTGCGCCATGTCGGCAATACTGTCTGACGGCAGCGAGAAAGCATCAAAAGGTATATGCGCAGGTCGCGTGGCATACAAGATGGCCGGAGAAAACGGATTCGGATATGATCCATTCTTTTATATGGAAGAATACGGATGTACCACAGCCCAGATGACACCGGAGCAGAAAAACAGTGTAAGCCACAGAGGACAGGCACTTCGGGCCATTCTGTCACAGCTTGAAATATTATAGAAAAAAGTAGTTGCAAATTAAAAACTTCTATGCTAAACTAAAAAAGCTGTTTGAAAAGACAAGATAATAAATTATAGATATAGAGAGGTGAATTGAGAAATGAGAGAAGGAATACATCCTGAGTACTATCAGGCAACAGTAACCTGCAACTGCGGTAATACTTTCGTAACAGGTTCTACAAAGCCCGAGATACACGTTGAAGTTTGTTCAAAGTGCCATTCGTTCTACACAGGTCAGCAGAAGTCAGCACAGGCTCGTGGACGAATCGATAAGTTCAACAAGAAGTACGGCGTAGAGAGCAAGTAATTATCTTTAAGAGTTCAAAGGTTGAGGTAGCTGATATCTATCTCAACCTTATTTTTCTTTTAAGGAGATAAAGCGTGTCTAAAAATACAAAGAAAAGCAAAAAGAACAAGCCTGTATATTCGGGTATCGGCGGTCAGGCCGTACTCGAGGGTATCATGATGAAAAACAAGAACGAGTACTCGGTAGCAGTGAGACTCCCAAACGGTTCCATTGATGTAAAGAAGTGGGAGTATAACGGAGTATTCGGTGACAACATCTTTACAAAGATACCTTTTATCAGAGGCGTGGTTAATTTTATAGATTCAATGTCGCTGGGTATGAAGACCCTGACATATTCCGCATCATTTTATGAGGATGAGGAAGAGGAGACAAAAACCGACGGATTCATAAATAAGATATTTGGCGACAAGGCCGAAGATGTCGTTATGGGATTTACAGTTTTTATATCACTGCTGATTGCAGTCGGACTGTTTATGCTGCTACCGTATTTCATTTCGGAGTGGCTCGGCAGTATCCTGCTCAATGATTCTCTTGTAGCCATTATTGAAGGCGTAGTCAGACTCCTGATTTTCCTCGGATATGTATTTGGCATATCTTTTATGAAGGATATCTACAGACTCTATCAGTACCATGGTGCAGAGCATAAATGCATCAACTGTATTGAGTCCGGCAAAGAGCTTAATACGGAAAATGTAATGAAGTCATCAAGACTCCACAGAAGATGCGGTACCAGTTTTCTCCTTATAGTAATGCTCATCACGATACTCCTGTTTTTCTTTATCAGGGTAGATGAGATGTGGCTCAAGGTATTGCTGAGACTCCTGCTCATCCCTGTGATCGCAGGCGTATCCTATGAGATACTCCGCTATGCGGGAAAGCATGACAACGGACTGGTAAAGGTGATATCTGCACCGGGCCTTGCTCTCCAGAAGATCACAACCAAGGAGCCTGATGAGAAGATAGTCGAGGTGGCCATTGCTTCCATAGAGAAGATATATGACTGGCGCGGATTTCAAAAGAAACTTTTCGGTGTGACGAGCGAGGATACTACAGGTGACGTACAGACAGTTGCTGGAGACGGGGACCAGAATCCTTAAGGAAAGCAATATAGATGAATATGATGTGGATGCGTTTGAACTGTTTGAGTATACGACAGGGATGAAGCGGGCATCATATATACTAAATACCGATGAGCAGGTCTCGGAGGCTGATAAAGAGCAGTATCTTAATGTCATATATAAGAGAAGCACGAGATATCCCCTCCAGTATATTACCGGCACGGCATGGTTTTACGGCACTGAGTATTACGTAAATGAATCAGTGCTCATCCCCAGATTTGATACTGAAAATCTTGTGGAGTTGATTCTGCAGAATGAAAAAGAGTCGGAGAGCTTTCTCGATATGTGTACGGGATCTGGATGCATTGCAATATCTATCAAGGATCACCTGAAAAATATAAAGGTGACAGCATCCGATATATCGGACAAGGCTCTTGAAGTCGCAAAGACAAATGCAAACGGTCATAATGATGAGATTACATTTATCCAGAGTGACCTGTTTGAAAATATAAACGGCAAGTATGATTTTATCGTATCCAATCCGCCGTATATCGAGCGGGATGTCATTAAAACACTTATGCCTGAGGTAAAGGATTATGAGCCTTTAAATGCACTGGACGGAGGAGAGGACGGACTTGATTTTTATAAAAAAATCATTGAGGAGAGTCCGGCGTATCTGAATAAAAAGGGCAGACTCTATTTTGAGATTGGATACAACCAGTCAGCCGATGTGAGCCGGCTGATGAGAGATAACGGATTTGAAGATATCCTGATAAAGACCGATCTGTCGGGAAACGACAGGTGTGTAATGGGGATATTAAGATAAAGATTTACGGAGACAGTTATGTTTGACAGGTTAGACGATTTATTAAGAAGATTTGAGGAACTCTTAAACGAGCTCTCTGAGCCGGGAGTAACCGACAACCCTCAGAGATTTAAAAAACTCATGAAGGAGCAGAGCGACCTCTCACCTATAGTAGAGGCATATAAGGAATACAAGAAATGTAAGCAGGATATAGAGGATGCCGAGATGATGCTCGGTGACGAAAAAGATCCTGACATGCGCGAGATGCTGAAGGAAGAGCTCTCAAATGCAAAGAAGCGTGTTGAAGAGCTCGAGCATGAGCTCAAGATACTCCTCCTCCCCAAGGACCCTAACGATGATAAGGATGTCGTAGTGGAGATAAGAGCAGGCGCCGGCGGAGACGAGGCAGCCCTCTTTGCAGCAGAGCTTTATCGTATGTATGCTCATTATATCGAGCAGCGTAGATGGAAGATTGATGTGGTCAATGCTGACGAGACAGGTATCGGCGGTATGAAGGAAATCGAATTCATGGTTTCCGGTCAGGGAGCATATTCCATCCTTAAGTACGAGTCGGGCGTACACCGTGTACAGCGTGTACCTGAGACTGAGTCAGGCGGACGTATCCATACATCAACAGCATCGGTAGCCGTGATCCCCGAGGCAGAAGAGGTAGACGTACACATTGACGAGAAGGATATCCGAATCGATGTAATGCGTGCATCAGGCAACGGTGGTCAGTGCGTCAACACAACAGACTCGGCAGTACGACTCACCCATTATCCTACAGGAATCGTAATCTATTCACAGACTGAAAAGTCTCAGATTCAGAATAAAGAGAAAGCATTTAACCTGCTCCGTGCAAAGCTCTATGACCTTGAGTGCCAGAAAGCCCACGATGCAGAGGCTGATGCAAGGCGCAGCCAGATCGGTACGGGAGACCGCTCGGAGAAGATACGTACATACAACTTTCCCCAGGGCCGTGTCACCGACCATCGTATCGGACTCACACTTTACAAGCTGGATAAGATTATGAACGGAGATATCCAGGAAATAATCGACGCATGCATCGCAGCCGACCAGGCCGCAAAGCTTGTGAAGATGAATGAAGAAGCATAAACAGAATATTGTCAATATTACATAGGGATGCCAAAAGGACTTAAGGCATCCCTGTGATTTTTACGGATGCTGTCCTTAAAGAATGACGGTGTCTCGTTAGTAATCTTTCTGAATATCTTATTAAAATAGCTGGCATCATTAAATCCGCATTCTTTTGCAAGGTCCTGAATGTTTCCGGTGAATATATCCGGGTGCTGTAAAAGGTACGCAGCCCGGGTCACACGCTCGAGATTAAGGTACTCAAAAGGCGTCATGCCTGTGACACGTTTAAAGCATCTGCAACATTCACTCTTGCTGACAGGGATACTCTCGGCGATCTCCTCAAGGGAGAGCGCTTTAGTAAAATTATTTGTGATGAAATCGCACGCAGATTTCGTCCTCTGTTCATCAATTAATGAGTTCTCATAATTTTTATCAGGTATAAACTCACTGTTTTTAAGTACGGCATTTAACCACAGTTCACAGAGAAGGCCTTTTGTGAGCAGCTCATATCCGTACTTTTTTTCAAGTGCGGTAGTGATCGTCTTATCTATTATCTCGATTTCCTTATCGCTTTCCTCATATATCAGATACTTAAATCTGTCAGATGAGAGAGGAGCCCGGTACTTCATCGATATCATGGAACTGTCAGAAACAGAGCTTTCACCAAATATAAAATCGGGAGCAAACATAAGAGACAGTATGGTGGCGTGATCCTCTGAAATACACTGATGGGGATGACCGCCTGAAATCAGAAGTGCTGATCCGGCATTTAACGTAACAGTATTTCCGCCGATATTATATGTGCACGACCCTGTCCTCACGTAGTCGAGCTCGTACTCTTTATGCCAGTGGAGACGCTGGCGTCCGGTAAACATATTGTCCGGTTCACAGTAGAGTACACTGATGGGATAATCCCTGCTGACATAGCCGGAAAACATGGCTGACCAGTGATCTTCATCGGGAATATTCTTATTTGAATTCAAATTAACATTTCTGTCTGCTTTTTTGCGCATGATATTTAAGGTCAAATCCCTCTTGTGAATAGGAAAAATAACATAAATTTCCCCCTGTAGGCCCTTATTTTATCATATATTTACAAAAAAATAAAAACATGACAATGTTCTCCTTGAAATAGGGAATTATATATTGTAGTATATGAAATGCGCGTGAAAAACGCATATATGATATGCCTTTGATGCAATATAAAAGGCAGCTTGACTGAATGATTCAGGATTTTATATATATGGAGGAACAGGGAAATGAAGAATAAAGGAACGATGAGTTTTCTTTACAAAAACGGAACGGAGAAGGTAGATATATCTCAGCTCCAGAAAAATACACAGCAGAGCGTTGTCACACAGTACAAGAGCATCAGAAAAGGCAAGAGACTCACACAGGTTGAACTCTCTAAGCTCACAGGTATACCTCAGCCAAACATCACAAGATTTGAGTCAGACAAGAGCAATCCTACTCTTGAGATGCTCGTAAAGATGGCAGCTGCTCTTGGCAAGAAAGTAACCATCACATTAGAAGACATTGAAGAACCTTCAGATACAACAAATTAATACAGCCATCAGGAAAAAGTACCACAGTCAGCTCTTTACGAGGTTTGCAAAATCTCTTAATCAGTACGGTATGTTAAAAGAGCATGACACAGTGATCGTGACCATAGACGATACAGCAGAGTCGGTGCTGTGTGCTTTTCTCTTCAGAGAGCTGATGTGGCATGGCAAGTTTGATTTTAATGTCATATGGCATGCCGAAAGAGAACCGGCCGGATACCTTATGGAGCTCTTTAAAGAGAACAGGATAGAGGTTGTCATTAAAGATTTTGACACTGTGATATCACAGGTAAGCGGCATTAAACGATGTCTCTCGTATGAATGCTATGATGAGATCAATGCATATTTCCTCGGCGGCATATTAAAACGGTCAGAGATCAAATGCCTCATGCCACTTGAAAAAGAAGGGCATGAAGACTGCTATTTAATCAGACCGCTCTATCAGGTACACCGTGAGGATATTGAAAAGTTCCTGACATACTCAGGGCTTGATGATATTAAGTTAAGGGAGCTATCCCCGGAGATAGCTGATATGCAGGATCTGATCTCGGATTTAAGAGCAGATAATCAGTATATTGACAGCAACATATTTGCCGGTATGGAGAATATAAATAAAAGTATTCTCCTTGGCTATACAGATGAAGAAGGGCATCATTCATTTCTTGAATGGTATGACAAGTAAACCGACATATAATTTAGGGTTGAAAAATCGCCTTCTTTCGTTTAAACTAATAAAAGTGTTCGAAAAAATATGATATAGACTAATTTGATCAGGAGGATTTTTTATGATTTCCGCAGGAGATTTCAGAAATGGTGTTACTATAGAGTACGAGAATAACGTATACCAGATCATTGAATTCCAGCATGTTAAGCCCGGTAAGGGAGCTGCTTTCGTCAGAACAAAGCTTAAGGATATCAAGTCAGGTGGTGTAGTTGAAAAGACTTTCAGACCTACTGAGAAGTGCCCTACAGCCAGAATCGACAGAAAAGATATGCAGTATCTTTACGCTGACGGTGAGCTTTACAACTTTATGGATGCTGAGACATATGAGCAGATCGCTCTTCCCGCTGATACAGTAGGCGATGCACTTAAGTTTGTAAAAGAAAACGAGACTGTTAAGGTTTGCTCACACAATGGTAACGTATTTGCTATCGAGCCTCCTCTCTTTGTAGAGCTTGAGATCACAGATACAGAGCCCGGATTCAAGGGAGATACAGCTACAGGAGCTACAAAGCCTGCTACAGTTGAGACAGGTGCTCAGGTAAAGGTTCCCCTCTTTGTAAACCAGGGTGAGAAGATCAAGATCGATACCAGAACAGGCGAGTACTTAAGCCGTGTTTAATTAACGGTATATAGCGAGTTAATATCTTAATAATTAAGACAGTAAACATATTTGTTTGCTGTCTTTTTTGTTTTTATTTTAATTATTAAGGAGATTTATATGGATAATATGATGACTTACGAAGAATTTACAGAGAAAATCAGAAAGAGTCTGGAGTGCTATTTTGATGACGGCTCCAGTGTCAGGCTGTGCAATGTCAAAAAAAATAATGGCATTGAAAAGTGCGGGGTATCATTGTTTTCAAATAAATGCAATCTGTCGCCGACAGTTTATCTTGAGGAATATTATTCAAGATACGAGCAGGGAGAAGTGCCGGCCCAGATAATACATGAGATCATCACGATATTTGAGGACAACAGAAACAAGGGGAATTTTGACATAAGCTTTTTTACGGAGTTTGAGAGCGTCAGTGACAGGATAATGTGCAAGCTGATAAATGCCGAAATGAATGAGGAACTCCTCTCTATGGTGCCTCATATCAGGTATATGGACCTGGCGGTCGTATTCTTTTATCTGTTTCCCGACGATGATGCCAAAAAGACATTCGGCAGGCCGGATATAGACAGCAGAGCCAGCATACTCATATATCAGTCCCATCTTGAGCTTTGGGGCAAAACTTTGGAGGACCTTAAAAAGGCAGCTTATGAAAACACACAGAAATTATCAAATCCTGACATGATCAAAATGGACGATCTGATGCTCAGTCTCCTTGAGAGGCGGGGATCATATACAGACTGCGAGAATCTCCTGGACCGGGAGGATACAAAACTGCCCAGGGAGATGGTCTGCTATGATCAGGTGATGCCCCAGATGTTTATCCTGACTAACAGGCAGAGACAGTACGGCGCTACCGTGATGCTCTATGAGGGGATATTAAAAAAGGTGGCTGATAAAATAGGCTCGGGATATTATGTAATACCCTCGTCTGTCCATGAGGTGATACTGGTGCCCGACAGTCCGGAGACAAGTGTGGGATTCCTTAAAAATATGGTGAGAGAGGTCAACAGGACGGAACTGGCCAGGACGGAAGTACTGTCTGATTCGGTATATTATTATAATCCGCTGGTGGATGAACTCAGTGTCTGCTGATCCGTTGCAGTGATACCCGAAAAGTAGACACTTAAGGGAGTTTATGCTAATATATTACGGTGTATGCACCCGTAGTCTAATGGATAGAACGGAGGCCTCCGACGCCTTTAATGCAGGTTCGATTCCTGTCGGGTGCACTTACTGTAAAATATAATTTCGCAGGACTATAAATATAAATTTCGGGTTATATTATGAGCAAAAAGAAATCAAGAAATAAAAATATACGTGGTTCCCAAAGGGAGAGTGGCGGAAATGTATCCCTTAATGAGATACATGAGGCAGTGACAGAGGACGAGCTCCTGCAAAAGGAGAATGCACCCGAAAACGTACCTGGAGAGCAGGCAGTCGGAGATGTGGTCAGTGAGCAGGAGCAGGTACAGGTACAGGCGGAAGAAGACTTCCACATGCCGGAGCAGTATGAGCTGCCCCCGGAGACAGAGACCCACGTAGAGCCTGCCACATCAGGTGGTGAAGAGTATGTGGAGGTATATGGCGATTCGGACGGAGGGTACGAGTTGATCCAGGAATATGAGGACGGCGCGACAGTCAGCGACACTGAATATTTCGAGGAGGAGCCCCGGGCAGAAAAGCCTAAAAAGAACCGGTACGAAAAACGCAAAAAAAACAGCGAGAAAAATCGGTCAGATTCTGACAAAGGTCAGGACAAGAAAAAATCCGGAAAGAAAAAGAGCAATAAAAAGTGGAACCGCTTTAATAAGCTCATATCCGACATAATAAGGTTCTTTAAAAAGAATAAGATATCTGCATATGCCATAGCTGCAACAGCAGTCATGCTCATAGTAGTCATAATCGTACTGATCGGTGTCAGCAAAAAGAACAGAGAAGATGGCGGCAATGTCGTAAATCTCTCTGAAAATGCAGCTGTGTCGGCAGACGGCAATGTGGAGGTCACTCAGCAGGCACTCCAGCAGGATGCTTACCCCGATGTGACAAACTTTGTGGCTCTGTACTTAAGCGCCAGAGCATCCGACAATGAAGATTCGCTCCGGGCATCTGATGTAAATATAGATGATATAGAACTCGTAAAGATAAGAGTGACCAGCGAATATATCGAAAACTATGAAAATGTATCATGCTATACAAAGCCGGGACCCTATGACAACTCATATATCGTATACGCAGTATATGATGTAAAACTGTACAACTGGGATGTACTGGCTCCCGCCCTTATGACACTCCTCGTATGTACTGATGAGGAGGGCGGACTCTATATCTACTCCGGCAATCTCGACGAGAATATAGCCAACTATATCTCCCAGGTATCTGAGCAGACTGATGTAAAGGATCTCATGACCAAGATTGATGCTCAGTATCATGAAGTGCTTGATGAAAATATAGAATACTCTGATTACATCACAGAGATCAATCAGAATATAAAAGATGCTGTAGGCCAGGAGCTGGCAGCTGCAGCGATCATAGAAGATACCGAAGATGAAGAGCCGGAGACTACTGCAGAAGACGCTCTGGCTACATTTGAGGTAAAGGTAACGGATACAGTAAATGTCAGAGCTTCCGACAGTGAGTTTGCCGACAAGGTTGACCAGGTAACAGCGGGAACCATCTTAAACTGCTATGAGCAGCAGTCAAACGGATGGAGCAAGGTTGACTTTAACGGAGAGATAGCATATATCAGTTCCCAGTACCTTGAGAGACTGGACTTTGAGGAAGTCGACGAGAGTACGGCGATCGGTACTGTAAAGATTAAGGAGACTGTAAATATCAGATCTGAGGCAAATACAGACTCTACGATCCTGGGTGCAGGATATGCCGGTGAGACTTATCCCCAGCTTGCCGAGGATGAAAACGGATGGACCAAGATCATCTATAATGGCAGAGAAGCTTACGTAAAGAGTGAGTATCTCGATTAGAAAGATTAGAAATAAAAAATATGGGTTCCGATGCTAAGCACGAGCGCAATGCATCGGAACCCATATTTTTTTATTTACAATCTATACTTCGTAATCAAAGCAGCTTCTCTGGGAAGTAAAAGGTCTGACCTTGGTATCGGCAACTTTTACATGCTCGGGATGAACTGCGTATCCCTTTAATGAAGCCTCATCCTCAAATGTGGAGTCAAGGATCAGGTCGGCATTGGAGCTTGCAAGTCCGTCAATATAAACCTTTATGTCAGTGAGGCCGGGGACAACACCTTTAAGTCCTTCCAGGCCTTCCTTAATGCCCTTCTTTACAGAGTCTTTGTCTGCTATGTCGTCTTTAAGTGTCCAGATGATTACATGTTTGACCATTATTTATTCTCCTTTGCGTTGTATTCCTTCATATATTCCTCGACTATCTCCTGCTCGGAGAAGTGAGTCTTTACACCCATTATATCCTGATATTCCTCATGTCCTTTACCGGCGAGAGCCACGATGTCATCCTTGCCACAGTGCTCCATGAGCCAGTGGATGGCTTTTTTTCTGTCGGTGATTATCTCATAGGGAGTATCATATTTATCAAGACCTACCAGGATGTCCTTTACTATATCGTTTACATCCTCGTACCTGGAGTTGTCTGATGTGACCAGGACAAAGTCGGCATACTTACCGGCCATCTCACCCATCTCGTAGCGCCTTGCTTTTGGCCTGTTGCCGCCTCCGCCAAACATGACTATGAGGCGTCCCGGGTTGTACTCCTTTAATGTGAGGAGCAGGTGCTCCATACTGACAGCGTTGTGGGCATAATCAATGAGCAGGGTAGTGATAGGCGCGGCACATGTCATGAGCTGCATCCTGCCCTTTACCTGTACATTTTTAAGGCCATCTTTGATGGCTTTCTCATCAGCACCGAGTTTAAGGGCTATGGCGGCAGCGCAGAGGGCATTGCCTACATTAAAATCACCGGGCATGGACAGTTTGTATTCACCCTCTAATAAACCGTGACAGTTAAATTTCAGTCCAAGGATTCCGGGCTCCCATGTATTTTCAAAACCGTCTGCATAGAGATCAGCTTCTCCGTTCATTGAGACAGAAGTATATCTGTCACCTACGCCTTTTATCATTTCCTGCCATCGGTCAGCATCAATATTTACGATGGCATGGGCAGCGTGATCAAAGAGCATGCTCTTGCAGTGGAAATATTCCTCAAAGTCGGCGTGCTCATTCTCGCCGATATGATCGGGAGTGATATTTAAAAATGCAGCTATCTCAAACTCCAGTCCGTCGCAGCGACCTGTCTTGTACGCCTGGGACGATACCTCCATGACTACATGAGTGATACCCTCGTCTGCCATCCAGGCAAAGAGTCTCGAGAGCTCGGCTGATTCCGGAGTGGTATTGACTGTATCCTGTTTTTTGTTTCCTGCATAGGCACCGTTTGTACCTATCATGCCGACCTTCATACCGGCAGTTTCCAGGATACCTTTTATCATGTGGGCTGTAGTGGTCTTGCCCTTTGTACCGGTGATGCCTATGAGCTTTAATTTATCTGCAGGATGACCATAGAAAGCATCGGCAACTATCCTGAGGGCGACTCTTGAGTCATCAACATAGACTACTGTGGCGTTACCCTCGTCAATTTTTTTGCTGGCAAATAATACGGATGCACCCTTTGATATACAGTCGGCAGCATAAGTATGGCCGTCACTTCTGGCTCCAACCAGACAAAAGAATACACTGCCTTCCTTAACCAGCCTTGAATCATATACAATACTGTCGACGGACACATTGGTATCGCCAACGATATTTTTTATCACGAGACCATGGGCCCCGGCATCTTTTAACAAATCAGAAAGTATCATGTTTTTCCCCTTTTTGTTATGTTAACTACATACATTTTAAGGATACACCCGGCAAACGTATATGTCAAAGAAAGCATTTGTGAAAAATAAATGAAATATAGATGTTTATATTGTACAAAAATAATCTGATTATGATATAACAAGGATGTTATGACGTAATTTCGAGGGAACAGTGAGTCATGGATGACGAACGCCGAGAAATTATGTTATAATCAAAAGGTCGTTTTGCGACGGGAGAATAAAGCATTATGAAAGGTAGGAATATTCATGTCTGAAATGAACACAGAGAATAACGATCAGGAAAAAGATCTTAATTCCGATATCGAGAAAGAGACAACTGAGGTTTCAGAAGATGCCGTAAAAGAGGCATCAGAGGAAAAAGGAGAAAAAGATAACAAAAAGGCACTCTATATAATAGAGGCATTAATCGCAGTACTTGCCATTGCGGTCATTGTGATATGTGTAGTCTTTCTGTCAAAGAAAAACAATGAAGGTGAAGGCGATGTGTCCGGCAATACCGCATCCCAGGGCCAGATCGGCACTGTATCAGGAGATGTACCGGGAGCTGCCGGCGCACCGGTAGTATACGATACAGATATATCAGCTATCAATACCATCACAGAATCAGAGGCAGAGGCAAAGGTATCTGACGGAACGATGATGCGTATCGATACAGCAGACGGTAATTATGTATATGTAATAAACCTTGAGGACACAGATTACTTAAAGTCTCAGATTGAAGTATCTGACGAGGACGTTGAGGACTATATTTTCCAGGACCTCATGCAGTATTATACAGAGGATCCCGGAGACAGAACTGTATGCCAGAAGTATGATACAGTCAGCATTAACTTTGCAGGATACCTTGACGGAGAACTCTTTGAAGGCGGATCTGCAGATGACCAGCAGGTAGCACTTGGTGCCGGCAATTTTATCCCCGGATTTGAGGAAGGCATCATCGGTATGGAAGTCGGCGAGGTAAAGGATATCACCGTGACATTCCCTGAGGACTACGGTGCACCGGACCTTGCAGGCAAGGAAGCAGTATTTACAATTACATTAAATGAGATCGTATCACAGGTTTCTGAGCTCACAGATGATATCGTGGCTACACACTTTACAGATATCACTACAGCTGATGAGTGCAGGGATTACTACAAGAGCCTCATCGTTGAGGAACAGGTATACGGTCTCGTAACAAAGGAATACTACGTAAATCAGATCTCAGAGGAGACTGTAAAGACATATTACGATTCAACATATGACTACTACATGTCTATGGCTCAGATGTACGGTACAGACCTTGATACACTGCTCTCATACTATGGCCAGACTACTGATACGTTCCTCGCAGACCTCATGGAGTCAGCAAAATCATCTGCATGTGTGGAGGCTATCTACAATGCGATCGGTGAGAACTACGGTATCACTGTAGATGATACAGAGGTTCAGGAACTCGCTACCCAGTATGGTTATGATCCTTGATCAGAAGGTACTTGAGTACGTAACAGATTTAGCTAAATAAACTTTTGGTTCTATTCGTATAAAATGTTCGTAAAAAATATGGGTTCCGATGCTGAGCACTAGCGCAATGCATCGGAACCCATATTTTTTATACATCATGGTATAATTATTTTTATGATAAATGAAGAACTGATCAATAAAATTAAAGAACTGGGCTTTGAGGTGACGCCGGATTTTCGAGGTGATCTGAAAGTCTTCAGTGAGGAAATACCTACAGAAGATATAATCATAAAAATCTTTCTATTGCTGACTATTGATGAAGAAATTTTTTTCTGGAGTGATATAGACAGAGGAGGCATCGATCCGGGGTGCTATTACAGCGTATATCCTGCAGGAGACGGCATGGTATATAACCTCGGAAATCATGGATGGTCCTCAGGTTATAAGAGGGCGACTATGGATGCCATGGCACATATAATAGTAAAGAACTGGGATAAATATTATGATGCGAGGACACAGGAGTTTCGTAAATATATAATGATCAAAAAGAATATGTTCCCTAACGGAGAAAAAAACAGACTATTAAAGGTGCAGTGATGACATTCAGACTGATAAATGAAAATGATGATGCCGTGATGGCAGAGATCATCAGGAGAAAACTAAAGAAAAATAAACTGGATATCCCGGGTACGGCATATTATGATGCAGGTCTCGATAAATTAAGTGAAATGTATGGAGGACCTGACTGCAATTATTACGTGGTCTGTGATGATGACGGCAGAGTAGTCGGCGGGATAGGCTATGCGAAACTACCTTTTATGAAGGATACTGCAGAACTGCAAAAACTGTATCTGGATGAATCGGTACAGGGAGGCGGATTTGCATACAGGATGGTCAGCTTCATAGAGGACAAGATGAGAGAGGCAGGATATAAAGCATCATATCTGGAGACTCATGACAACTTGCAGGCAGCCATACATATATACGAAAAGAGTGGCTACAGGGATATTGAAAAACCCAAAGAGATCGTCCACTCGGCGATGACGAGGTTTATGAAGAAAGTAATCACGGAGTAAAAGATATGCGTGAAGGAATGAGATTAGTATTTCCTACGATAGATTATAAAGATAAAGCAATTGAATACATAAATGAGTTTTATGAATATAACTCGGAAATAAACGGCAGCGGATCACTCGATAGGTTTCTAAAGGAATCTACATATGAAAAATGGCTTGAAAAGCTGGTATATGCGATGGATATAGCCAATATGCAGGAAAACAAAGTACCTGATCTGACATATTTTTATGTACGTGAATCTGATGACAGAATCGTTGGGACGATAAATATACGATTGGCATTAAATGATTTCCTTCGTAAAGAGGGAGGACATATCGGATATTCTGTTAGACCGACAGAGAGAAGGAAAGGCTTTGGAACAGATATGCTGGCAGAAGGTATAAAGGTCTGTGAGAGTATAGGAATACATGAAGTGCTGGTGTCCTGTGATAAAGAGAATATTGCGTCATCAGGGGTAATTAAGAACTGCGGCGGAGTACTAAAAGTCGAATTCTACAGTCAGACTTACGATGAGATTCTGCAGATGTATGTGATAAAGTGCTAATTACTTTGGAATTGTATAACATGGAGAATGAAAATGTTTTTCTTTAAAAGAAAGAAATCAGAACTTGATAAAAAAACAATTAAAGAAATAATTGATGCTGCCGATTGGATTATCGAATCATGTAATAAGCCGGCTAAAACCGATTATGAAAAATCAGAAACTGAAAAAATAGAATCTGAAAAATCAAAATCATCCAATGAGGCAATTAAATATAGTTTAGCACGCCCGGTTACACTTAATACCGGATTAATTAGTGATTATTCAGAAGAACGAAAAGAAGGAATATTCAACGATTTATCTGATAAATCCGATAAAGACGTAATCGAAGAAAAAAGTGTAAATAAAGAAGCCGAATCCTCTGAATCTGAGAAAAAAAGCAATAAAAATGACGGTGTCAGGTACAGTTTAAATGATAATTATACAAGTGATTTTAATTGGCAGGACGACTACCTCGACCATATTGATAAATTATTAAAAGCATCAAAAAAAGTTGAGACATTTTCAGATAAAATAGAAAAATTTATAAAATTGAAAGGCTTAACAAGTGTTCAATTTTATAAAGCCGCAGACATAGACAGAAAAGTATATTCTGCTATGCGGAATACCCCCAATTATCAGCCTAAAAAAGAAACAGCCATAGCATGCTGTTTTGGACTGAAACTAAATCTGGAAGAGGCAGAAGATTTATTAAAATCAGCAGGGTATTCCTTGTCTACATCTATAAGGAGAGACGTTATTATCAGATATTGTCTGGATCTTAATAAATTTTCAATATTTGATATTAATGAGATTTTAGATGCAGCAGGAGAGAAGACTCTTCGGTAAATCATCTTTTTAGAAACAAGTAAGCACGGTTGAACGGCAATTGGAACCCGATAGAACCGTGCTTTTTTAGTTTCAAAATATGTCTTTTTGTAAAAGACCACTTGGAAGACCCAATGAGCTAATATGGAATTAGCAACAGAAAGGATAATGCATATGGAAACTGATTATGAAAAACAATTTATTGAAATATTGCGATCTGAAAATCTGGATTATGAATATGTGAAAAAACTTTTACATACAGTAGGGGTAAAAGGGGGAGTTATGGGATTTTTACAATTTTTATCAAAGTCCAATATATAGTACATGAATATTTATATTCTAATGATGAGGTAAAGGAATTATATGAGAGCAATACAAACAGGAAGTATATTTAAAATATTCGATGATAGTCTTAAGACTTATGATCAGTTGCCAGTAAAGACATACATGGTTGGATATACCCAGCAGGAAGGATGTTTTCTGATTCAACATCCTAATATTGTTGTGACTGAGAAAACATATGGAATTCATAATAGTAAAGTGAAGAAGGTTATGAATTCGTTTGAAAACTATGAAAGAAGCCTTGGCATAATTCTTAGTGGTGATAAGGGTATTGGCAAAACGATTTTTGCTAAGTTAATTTGTCAAAATGCATTATCGAAAGGTTTACCTGTGATTATCGTGGACTCATGCTTGCCTGGGGTAGCAAGATTTATTGAATCAATTGAGCAAGAGTGTGTGATTATGTTTGATGAATTTGATAAGATATTCAGAAGTGGAAGAAATCGGGATGATGATGATGATCAAGCGGCATTGCTTAGTTTGTTTGATGGAACAGCGGGTGGAAAGAAACTTTTCATTGTGACTTGTAATGAGTTATATGGTCTCAATGAGTATATTGTGAACCGTCCCGGACGTTTCCATTACCATTTCAGATTTGAATATCCTTCTACTCAAGATATCAAAGAATATCTATCAGATAAACTAAATTCACAATATTCAGACGAAATTGAAAAAGTGGTAGGGTTTGCGCAGAAGATTAATCTTAACTATGACTGTTTGAGAGCTATTGCCTTTGAATTGAATCAGGGGATTCCGTTTAAGGAGGCTGTGGCAGACTTAAACATCCTTAATATTAACAGGGAAGAGTACAAGGTAATTCTTTATTATGAGGATGGGACTATACTTCATAATTATCATTTTTCAACAAATTTATTTGATAACAATGGTTGCTGGACTTGGGTAGATTTATACGACGACAAAGGTGAGGAGATTGTCAGCGTGAGATATGACAAAGAACTTGCAACTTATGACATTGCTCATAATACAACAGTGATTCAGGGAGATACATTATTGCTTGAGTATGAGTGTGATGCCGACGATGAAAAATTGTATAAGAATAAAAAGCCATTACACATCACTTTTGCTAAATGCAATGTTCGAAATTTACATTACATTGTTTAAGGAGGATAACATTATGCCAAATTTTATTGAACATATTGGTTTTGACGAATTTATAAATAGAGAAAAGGATATTACTGGGTTAGTTGGCTATGCTATTGAGAATGGAAAACCAGTGATTGGATACTACGGACATCCATATATTAATTATCATGATGGGGATGCACAATTTATAATAAGAACTCGTATTAATCAGGAAAATAAGAAAATCGAAGTTGTTGGGTTTGATACTCATGGTGATGGCAACTCTGTATGGAAGGTTAGATTGCATGAAATAAATATAGATGATAGTGATGATCCTACTAGTAAGCGTGTATGTGTAACAAGAGAAGATGGGTCAGGATTGACCGTAATAAATATTGTTAATGCTGATGTCCTGCCTAGTTTTGCCAAGGATGAAATATATAGTTTGCAGATGATAGCGTTCCCAATTGATATAAAATATTACGAGTCAAGTGATGATTATGAGGAAGATGAAAAATTAAACGTTGATGGAAAAAATTGGCTACTTGGAGAGGGGACAGTCTTTCCTTTGGGCTTTATGTCAAATCATATGTTATCAGAAGATGGCGATATTGATGAAATAAAGAAAATTGATCCTAAACAGGATGATGTAGTAGTTGTTCGTGGAGTTGTAAAAAGTCTTTATTATGGTGTGTTACAAAATGGAGAAGAAAAGGTTAGGGCATATATTAGATGTATTGTAGAAACCGCATATGGTGACCTTGAAATAGATCATGGATTTAACGCTGTTGATGAAGAACAACGAAAAAACATAAAAATTGGGTCAACGGTTGTGGCGATGGTTGTTTTGTCAGGAGATGCAGCTATCTACGAATATTCCGATGGTTTTGTTAAGGATGAAGAGCATAATCTTAGACTACTTCGATATACATTTATTAATGGGGATCCTGAGAGGTTGAGATTAGTTTTATCAGAAGATGCTGAATATTATTCGGATTCAAATGGAAAAAACTATAAGGGAAAGGAAGAGATTATTTCAAGAATTAAGTATGTTCAGGAAAATGGAAAACATAAATATTATGCACATATGGCGAAAATAACTTCGGTTGACGATAATGGTGCTTCAGATTTAATTTATCCGGTTGGAACAAAGTGCGTGATTTTGGCATCTGAAGACAGTAATAATTTTGAATCAATAGCGTTTGTGACAACAAATAGCCAGGGATATATTACTAAGATACATACATCTATGGATAGTAATTATCATTTTAAGGTTGAGGAATTGCCCAATATAAGTGATGATATCAAAATTCCTGAATCATACCAGGAAAGAATGATATTAAGGGCTAGATATCATGGCTTCCATGACTGTTCAACTGATGAAATGCTTGAAAAAGTACATGTTTCTAGTCGGGATGAAGAAGTAATAAAAATGTTTATTTCTGAAAAATTATTATGTAAGGGGCCGATAAAACCAGAAATTGCCGAGAATATCTTTGGATATATTTTTGCAAAAGGAATAGAAGACAATGCTTTCCCAGTAATGAATCATGTTCCATCTTTTGAAAATTGTTTTAATGCTTCAGATGGTATTTTTGATGCAAAAGCAGGGGGAAAGCTAAAAGAAAAATTGGAGTATGCGATGAACAAAGGGAAGCAATTCTTAAAGGATTACAATGATATTTCTGATTCCAAGGATATATTTATCGATGAAATAGCAGAGGCACTCAAATATGTTTATGCTTTAGCAAAAGAATGTGCACAGAGTTATTTGAAAGAGTTGGAAGAAAATTAAATGTTTATAGAGATTAGGTAGAAATATATGATTGAACGAAGAGTAAATACTTCTCAGATGCCGGTTTCGAAGTTTGAGAATAAATTCGTAAATGTATATACAAAATTGATAGAATCAGGAACTTCATTTAAGCTGTTTCCGTCGGTAATGTTATGGGGGCCTCCTGGAGTTGGTAAATCTCAGGCTGTAAAGCATATTGCAGAAAAAGTTTCCGATAAAACAGGTAAAAAAGTTTCGGTTACTGACGTCAGACTTTTGCTTTTTAATCCCATAGATCTTCGTGGTATTCCGACTGCAAATGCAGATAAGACATTGGCGGTATGGCTCAAACCCAAAATCTTTCAAATGGATGATAGTAAAGATGTAGTTAATATTCTGTTCTTGGATGAAATATCTGCAGCACCTCCATCAGTACAGGCGGCTGCGTATCAAATTGTTTTAGACAGAACAATAGGAGAACATGAACTTCCTGATAATTGTATTGTTATTGCGGCGGGAAATCGTGTTACAGATAAATCTGTAGCGTACGCAATGCCTAAAGCGTTGGCAAATCGTCTTATGCACATAGAAGTTGTGGGAGAACCACTTGGATGGCGGGAGTGGGCAACTTCCCATAATATACACCCGTATGTAATAGGTTTTATAAATTACAGTCCGGCAATGCTTATGGGATTTGATCCGTCATTGGAAGACCTAGCATTTCCGACACCGAGATCATGGGAAATGGTTAGTAATATTTTGAATTATATTTCAGATAATCTTGATGAAGTTATGCCACTTATTTCAGGATGTATTGGAAGTGATACGGCTTATAGTCTGAAATCGTGGACTGAAATGTATGAGGTGATTCCGGAAATAACTGAGATACTTGATGGAAAACACAAGGATATTCCAACACGTCCGGAAATAGCTTTGGCTTTGATGTCTCAGATGGGAATGTATTTACGTGAACATCATAGTGTTGAAGAGGTAAAGAATGCCCTTGATTTTGTATTCAATATGCCTATTGAATACAGAAGTCAGGCCTTAGTGGATTTTCTTGCGGTAAAAGAAATCCATGGATTATTAAGAAATGATGATCGTTATTGCAACTGGTTTCTACGTTCAGGAAGATATTGGGAAGACTATGCATGAATATGACCAAACTTCGTAGACAAAGATTGAAGTATAAAATTCAGGATGCAAGAGCAGAGTTATTGATGGAAAAGCCTTTCTATGGACTGCTACTGATGTATTTAAAATTTGTAGCTGTTGATAATATAAGGAATATTTCAACAAACGGAAGATGCGTGTATTTTTGCCCTGCATTTATAGAAAAACTTACATTATACGAATTGCAGTTTGTTCTATGTCATCAGGTTATGCATATATTAAACGGTGATATATGGCGAGATGTTGCTTTTGCTGGTGATGAGTATCACAGGGCATTTGACATAGTGATAAATCGTGAATTGCTAAAACGAGGATGGAATGTTTCAGGACTAACGCATCTTGGGAAATTACAGTATACTATTCCACAAAGTCGGTACAAACTGGATGAACTGAATGCGTATGAGATATACCAATGTTTTCCGTTCAAATTGAAAATGCTTGATGATAGGACTCGAAAGCGTTATATGGCAGATTCAGATTTTTGGTGGGATTATAAGGATGAAAATGGATTTGAAGGTATAACAATTATTGATTTACCGAAGATAACTAAATGGGCCGATAAACCGATTGGCTTAAATGGTGAGACTATTGAAGATGTGGATGGAAATGCAGGAAATGGTGGTACGAGTTCGGACATTTCAGGAAGCGCAAACATAGAAATACTAAAAAGTGAACTGCTTGCTGATTTTTGGGAAAATAGAGCACAGCTTGCTATGCAGGCTTCGCGAGGTCAAAATAGAGGTAAGGGTGTAGGTGATATGCCAGATTCGGCCAAACGAGCAATGGACAAACGTCATAAAAGCAAAACTGACTGGAGAGATCTTCTCAACACTTTTGTACAGGAAGAGATTACGGATTATTCTTTTGCTCCACCGGATAGACGATTTATGGATTCGGATTTCTTTTTACCAGATTTCAATGAAAAAGAGGCAAATATTAAAGATATTCTTTTTATGGCTGATACATCGGCTTCTATTGATCGGCATGAACTCGGAGTTGTTTATTCGGAAATTAAAAGTGCAATAGAACAATTTAATGGCAAGATTAGCGGAAAATTGGGATTCTTTGATGCGGCAGTGACTCCACCGATTTTATTTGAGAGCGTAAAAGATTTGGAGAAAATTATACCCTATGGTGGTGGAGGTACAGATTTCAGAGCAATCTTCAAGTATATAAATAAAGAAATGCAAGATTGTTTACCGTCTGCGATAGTTATTTTTACAGATGGAGACGGACCATATCCGGAAGAGCAGGATATTCCGAATGTTCCGGTTCTTTGGTTAATTAATAATGATGAAGAAAAGCCACCATTTGGTAAAGTAGCAAGAATATTACCTGATCACTATAATTGATTAGGGTGATATATACACGGAACTCTAGTGTAGCCGGCTAGTGCTGGCATGTTCAGCGATTCGCTGTTCGTAAAATAATCTTTGTTACATTTAATGGCATCTGCTTCAACGTAGCAGAAGGCACGCTGACACGTGCTTATCTACGCCTTCGCAGAAGCGATATATAACTGTTTTGTTCCGTGTGAGACCATGAAAGGAGGGTGGAAAAATGAATATGATTGTTTATAAAGAATTATCCACCCTTTGTCATGATCTTGGGTTTTCGGCAAGAGCATTATACTTTGCAAGCAATACAATTGAGAATCATTATCATGATGTTGAAATTCCAAAAGGGAATGGCGAAACAAGATTACTGCATGTACCAGATAATTTCATGAAGGCGATTCAGAGGAGTATTGCAAAAAACATTCTGTTTTATTATGAAATATCTCCTCATGCTGTTGCATACAGAGTATTAGGCAGTACAAAACTAAATGCTTTTCCGCATGTTGGTAAAGATATGGTGATGAAATGTGATATACGAAAGTTTTTTGATCATATTACTTTTCAGATGCTTAGAAATAAGGTGTTTCCCTCTTCAGTTTATTCGGAGAGTAATAGTATTCTTCTTTCAGTTCTTTGTACGTATAGAGGATCAATTCCTCAAGGTGCACCGACATCTCCAGTGATTTCAAATATTATATTAAGAGATTATGATTTACGTGTTGGAAAATGGTGTTCTGAAAGAAATATTTCATATACAAGATACTGTGACGATATGACTTTTTCAGGAAATTTTGATGCAACAAAGGTTAAAGCGTTTATAAAAGACGAACTGAAAAAAGAAGGATTCTTTTTAAATGGAAAGAAGACGGTTGTCCTTCATCAGGGACAAAGAATGGAGGTTACCGGTATTGTTGTAAATGAAAAGATTTCAATTCCAAGAAATTACAAGCGAAGACTTCGACAGGAATTATACTATTGTAAGAAAATTGGATGGAAGAATCATCTTAAAAAAACAGGAATTCATGAAAATGTTGATTCGTATAGAAAGAAAATCTTGGGAAGGATTAATTATGTACTCTTAATTGAACCGAATAATAAAGAAATGAGTGAACTCAAAGATTGGGTATTAAACAATTAATTATTTCAGAAACATTTAGTATTTAACGAAAACTTTGGCGATGTTAGTCCACAAAATTTTAGACGTTGGCTTTTATAATTTGATTATTTAAATAAAGTATTTTTAATTACTGTCACGATTGCTGTTAGAAGTATATAATAATATTTTAGATAGATATTTAATGTATGATAACGTCAATAGGGACCAATATATAGATTGGGCATAAATGAAAAAATATGGATACTATTTATTGTAGAAAATGTGGAAAACAAATATTATCGGACAGCGATTATTGTATGTATTGTGGCGAAAAAATAATTTTTGTCACAGAAATAAAATCTAGTGATAATAATTTAGTAAATCAAAATATTAAAGAACGTATTATTAAAAAGAATAAATTTGATAAAAATAATTTTCTTTATAAAACACTTTCTTTTATAAAGAAAAATATAACTCATTTGCTATTTGGCGGATTGGTTATATTTGCTTTTATTGTATTAATAACAACAGTAAGTATTAATATGGCTCAAACTGAGAAAAAAAGCGATAATACTCAAAATAATAATAATCAAACAAATAATACTCAAGCCAACAAAAATGATTCTCTGGAAGACGAAGAAAAAGAATTAATACCATATAATGCATATCATGGGGAAATAATAATTAAGCCTTCCTATTATAGAACATGTCCTTTTGTAGTTCATACAGATGAAGGAGAAAATTATTATATTTATCTTAAATATATAGGTGCTCCTTCTTATTCCGTTGAGAAAAGAGAAAAAAATCCAAAGGCATCAAATAATGAAAATAATATTTCTGTTTATGCAGTTGGAGGGAAAACAATTAATATTGATGTACCTATTGGAAAATATGAAATGTATTATTGTACGGGAGATGTTTTTTATGGAAACGAAAAACGTTTTGGTGATGAAACAAGAGCCTATGTAGCAGATGATATTTTAGTATTTTATGTTGACGATAATTATTACCAAGGGAATGAAATCACATTATATTCAGTTGTAAATGGAAATATGGACACATCAGTAATTAATATAGATGATTTTCCTAAATAATAAGGAGAGAATATGAGTCTTTATAGTTTGTTTTATAATATTTTAACTGCATTATTTTGTTTATTGTCATTGAAATTTGATTTAATGATTATAAAGAGTATTTCGGTTTTTTTAGGTATAACTGCACTGTTTGCACCGATATTTGGAGCTTTATATAGATTCAAAAATAATATTAATGAAAAAAACAGTTCATCATATGATGCATTTTCAATCGCTATTGCATTTTTCACTTTTGAATATAGTTTGAATTTGATATTAGGAACACGGGCGTTGTCGGTTGGTCTATTGTTATACGTTATTTCTGTTATAGTTTTTTTAGAAATAAATCGAAAGGAAATAATTATAGAACAAAATTCAACCTCTAAAAAAAGAGAAAATTATAAAAGAAAAATTTCTATTTTATCGATACTATGTATGATTGTTGACATAGTATTATATTTAGTTTTTATTGTTCTATATTTTAAGAAGGTAAATGAAGCGGTTAAATATTTTTGTGTGATTTTGGCTTTTGCATCACCTTTGTATCCTATTTTTGTTAAAAATTATAGAATTAATAATCATATACAATCAAAAATAAATAATGCATTAGAAAATATATCTGCTTGTTTTGTTTTTGTTGTTTACTATAATTATCTTACTTATTTATTGGGGATTAAAATTTATGCTGCTTTTATTTCTGTAGCGGCAACATTGGTTTCACTTTTTTTTCATAAAAAAATATACCCTTATTATGATGATTATAAAAAATATGAACCCTTAGTAAATGAAAATAAAAAAACATTTGAAGAAAAAGCGTTAAATATTTCAAGAGAAAATGAAATAAGCGCATTAATAAAAGAACACATAGAAGACAAAGAATATACTCCGGAAAGCTTTTTTTATGCCAGGGAAGAAGCTTTATTTGGTTTGTATAAAGACCATATTATAAGTAAGTCTGAATGTTTATACATGGCCAAATTAGAAATAAAAACAGTTATATTAGATTTGCTTAAAACAATAATAATTACTGAAAGTGATTTTTATAATGAATCATTTTCTGTTGATCATGCGGCTGAATATGCGTATAAGAATTGTATTACAGATATTAATAATATTGATGAATTAGAAAGTAAAATAAATCAAAAATATTCAGGATATAATTCTAGAGTAAGAGAAAAGGCAAAGATAGCATTTCCTCAGATTTATGTTATTTATAAAACATATATAAATAATATTATGGATAAATTATCTGATATAGAAGATTCCTATAAGAAAATAGAAAAAGTTGATAAATCTTTACAATCGCAAAAACTTCCAATGAAAAAAGAAAAAATAAGTAAAGATAATAAAGTCGAAGAACAGTTGT
The DNA here is from genome assembly GCA_902793845.1 of uncultured Lachnospiraceae bacterium. Classification (GTDB taxonomy): domain Bacteria; phylum Bacillota; class Clostridia; order Lachnospirales; family Lachnospiraceae; genus NK4A136. The sequence goes on from CADBFE010000001.1 coordinate 64,343, forward strand.
ACGAGGATTCACTAAATAACAATTATACGAAAAATAAAACAACTAATCATGAAAAATTATATTGCAGAAAATGTGGAACCGAACTTGTTATAGATAGTGAATTTTGTTATAAGTGTGGTACAAAAGTAATTCGCATATAAAGTATCGTATTTGATATTATTTATCTATTTTGCTGTTTCGGCGATTTAGTTATGCTATAAGTACATTGCTCAATTGTATGTTGAGTTTATTGAGCTTGATTTATGTATAAAAAATCTTATATCCCTAATGATCCTACATTGACTAAAACATTATGATGAAAAAATGATTATACGTTTAACTAGTTCAGAAAGAAGGCAATCAACAGGCTAAAATAAAATTTTATTATGTGTCATACAACTGTATTTCAGATCGTAACAATAGCAACAGGAAGACAAGCGTGTATATTGAGGGCGGTCTATTATATTTTATGAAAAATGGAGCATAGATATTGTGATAAAAAGATCAGAAAAGAGTCTTGAACTATTTAAAATCTTAAAGGAAAGAGGCTATTCTGAAGCCTTTTGCTATGAGGTGACTTATAATCTTAATACAGATTGGACTGCGCAGCGTATGATAGGATATTTGAGTCACTATAAAAAACTTCCAATGGAAGAGGTCGCAGATGAAGTTTTGGCAATATTAAGTCATAGAAATCAGATTATGCAGAAAAAACATTTGGAAGATATTAATGCCCGTTGGAATCAATATCTTAATGAAGGATTCGATGAAGACATAGACGCTGAAAGGAATAGTGATAATGTCATTTTTTAGAAACAAAATGACAAGAGTTGTTTACTTAATTTTATCTGCTATTGTTCTGGGCGTAGAGATATTAATCGGTCTGTATGCACATGGATGGATCAGGAGCTATCTTGGAGATGTTCTTGTTGTTATCCTGCTTTATTCCATTTTTAGAACAATTTTTCCTAAATGGCCGGGGAAATGGTATGTACTTCCTACGGTTATTCTCATATTTGCATTTGGCGTGGAATTTCTACAACTCTGGGGCTTCTGCGACCGATTCGGAATAACGAATCGATTGCTTCGAATTATTATCGGAACTGGATTTTCGATTGAAGATCTGGTGAGTTATTCGATTGGAATTGTGCCGTGTTATGTTGTGGAATATCTGACAATGAGGAGAAAATTCAGACATTAATTATAAAAGATTAGGGTTTATATGGCGATGAAATTATGTCTTTGACGGCAATCATGCGAAAGATAAAAGGCTATAAAAACATAGCGGGAACATCATATTTTACATATAAGGGAGAACCTCTTGCTGATATTGCAGCAAGAACACAATGGAAACAATAAGTCGGGTTTTAGTTGTATTTGGTGATAAATTAATTTTTTAAGAGTATATATGAAATTTCAGATTATTCCTTTTGGGAAGGGCAAAAATCGAATACTGTTTATCCATTTAAAACGCCCAATGAAAAATGGTTTTGCAGGTATGGTCACAAGTAACATCTTTAAGGATGAACGTATCGCAATAATGGTTGATAATGAAAATACTGTAACTGATTATGATTTTGCCGGTCTGACTTTGACAAAAACGGGTTTCAGTTCGATCAATATGGATAAGGAAGTCTTTTACGGCATCAAACAGGGAAATCCTATGGCAAGAATGATTCTCTTTCATGAGTTGGGACATTATTATTATGGAGATCTTCAAAATAAGGATTTCAAACAGGAGGAATATCAAAAGCGCAGAGAAAATGCTATAAAGAATGGGGGCGTTGTTGATGAAGAAGTTAGGGCAGATGCATTTGCCTTAAATTATTTAGATTTAGAATATGTGACGAAAGCGCTTGAGATATTGAAAGAAAAAATTCAAGAGAAATACGGTCCTGATAAGGATGCAGAATTGATTATAGAAGAAATCAATATTAGAATGCAGAAGATATCATAAATAAAACCCGGATGGTGGCGAAAACTACTATCTGGTTTTTAGTGATTGAACAAACAAAAAAAATAAAATTCAATATTAATATGGCTACATTTTATTGTTTTTGGAGGATAATTTTTCAGCATATGCAATTATTCTTTTTTAATATATATCCGTTGACTTTGGGGGCAAAAACGAGTACATTTTTAGTTGCAGAGAACCCTGCTGTGAGTGGGAACAATAAAAAGCAGAGAACCCTGCTGTAAGTGGGAACGATAAAAAGCGGAGAATCCTACCGATAAGTGGAAACGATACAGAGCTGCATTATTGCAGCTCTTTTTTCATAATTAAGAATATAATTGAGAAAATGAATTTATCTTGACACGATTGCGTTAAAATAATATATTCTTTATGAGAATATGAGATTTTTCATTTTGATTGTTTTTCTTTAAGGTAATTGTCTGTTTATCAACTTCTCTTTTTAAATTTGTAAAAAGCCAATTTATCGTGGCTAAGCACCTGAAAACAAGTTATAATTAAAGAGATATGAGGAATGCTCATTTAAATGAGTTTTATTCTTATGTCTCGGAAAGGACAAATTATGCATCAGAAGGATTTAGCTGAAAAGCTTCTGTTTGATTATAATGACGTCTTTGCCGATGTCATTAATGGTTATGTATTTAAAGGTAACCAGACAATAAATGAAAACCAATTAAAAGATAGCAAGATACGGACTCAGTTTAAAGCTGATGACAGCAAGCTTCATGAACAGGAACGTGATATACTCAAGGAGTGGTGTGATTCAGACATAAGAATCGCAATTTGTGGGATTGAAAACCAGACACTTCCCGATGAGTATATGCCACTCAGGGTAATGAGTTATGACGGGGCTTCATATAAAAGCCAGCTAATTGATAAAAATCAAAAGCCTGTTCCCGTTATGACGGTCATTCTGTATTTTGGAACAGAAAAAAGATGGGAGTATCCGCGTAATCTAAAAAATATTATAAATATACCACCTGAAATTGATGATTTCGTAAACGACTACAGGATTAATGTCCTTGAAGTTGCATGGATGGAAGAAAGCGAACTTGAATGTTTCAGTGGTGATTTCAAGATAGTAGCAAATTTTTTGATTAATAGGAGAAAGAATCCAGGGTATATCCCTAATGATCCGACAGTAATCAAGCATTATGATGAAATGATGAAATTGCTGACAATTGTAACAAACGATAAGAAATATGAGAAAATCATTAGTATACCGACAGATAATAAGGAGGCGAGATCTATGTGTACTGTAGCGCAGAATTTAATTAATATTGGAAGAAATGAAGGAATAAATGAAGGTAAAAGTCAGTCTATTGACCGTCTAACTGAGTACTTTATGAATCAGAATCCAGAAATAACGGCTGAAGAGGCCAGGGATATGGCGACTAAAATTCTTAAATAATATAAATAACAATTAAAATGACCGCCGGGACAAAGAGTCAGGCGGTTATTTTAAATAAACATTGGTGATAAAAATGATTAGTAAACTATTATCAAATTCCCCATTCTTATTCATGGGAGGTTTCGTTTTCTTATTTTCAAGATTCTTTAATATGATGCTTCAGGACCCTAAGGATTTAAAGCATACTACAGGTATTGTTACAAAAATATGGGAGCCAACCGATTCTTCTACCTATAGGGCAGAAGTAAAGTTCTTGTCGGAAACAGGCCATACAGTGTATGCCAAAATGGTTGGTCTTAGAAACGTTGAGAATGCTAATGAAGGCGATGAAATAGAGATAGATTATCACTTCGTGAAGGATGGTTCATGCTATGCCACATCAAATGATCCAAGATATGTATCAGGAATGGATATTGAAAGTGCAAAAAAATATAAAACAGGATGCCTGTGGATTTCCGGATTAACGGTTGTTTTATACATAGTGCTTACCGTTATTGAATTTATAAAGTGAGAAAAAACGAAAGAATATACAGATTGTGAAAAATAGATCAGAAAAGAGTCTTGAACTATTTAAAATCTTAAAGGAGAGAGGTTATCCTGAAGCCTTCTGTTATGAAGTGACCTATAATCTTAATACAGATTGGACTGCACAGCGTATGATAGGATATTTGAGTCACTATAAAAAACTTCCAATGGAAGAAGTTGCAGATGAAGTGCTGGCTATATTAAGTCATAGAAATCAGATTATACAGAAAAAAAATTTGGAAGATATTAATGCCCGCTGGAATCAATATCTTAATGAAGGATTCGATGAAGACATTGACGCTGAAAGGAATAGTGATAATGTCATTTTTTAGCAAGCTGTTTCAGAAAAATAAAACAGCATCTTTGCTTGAATAGATACGAGGGTAGTAATAAATGAAATTACGAAATTTAAGAGAAGATGAAACTGAATTACTAAAAGACTTTTTGTATGAGGCAATCTTCGTTCCGGAGGGAATTATGCCGCCTGATAGAGAGATAATAGAGCAACCTGAACTGAAGATTTACTATGAAGATTTTGGAACAGGCAGGGCGGATCACTGTATAGTGGCTGATGATAATGGGAAGGTAGTCGGAGCGGTATGGACCAGAATTATGGACGATTATGGACATGTGGATGACGAGACTCCATCCTTTGCTATTTCGCTCTATAAAGAATATCGCGGACAAGGTCTGGGAACTCAGATGATGAATCAAATGCTGATTCTTTTGAAAGATAAGGGATTTAATAAAGCATCTCTTGCCGTGCAGAAAGCGAATTATGCTGTCCGGATGTACGAGAAGGCAGGATTTAAAACTGTGAATGAAAATGAAGAAGAGTTTATAATGGTGCGTGAACTATAAGTGTTGTTATTACTGATTTTGAGACAATACAACGTTGAACGCTTTGTTTCAGGATAATTGAGGAGTGAATGTGAAGATAGGAATGCCGTCAGAGGATAATAAGGAGGAAAAATCTATGTGTACAGTAGCACAGAATTTAATAAATATTGGCAGAAATGAAGGCCGGATTGAAGGTAGAAACGAAGGCTGGATTGAAGGAAGAAACGAAGAAAAGAAGAATGCAATTGAGCACCTCGCCGAATTTTTTGCAAGGAAAAATCCTGAGTTGACGCCTGAACAGGCCAGGGAGATGGCAACTACTGCTCTCAAATATTAACAAAGACAACTAAAATAACTGCCGGAACATAGAGCCTGGCGGTTATTTTAGTTTTCTAATGCAAATAATCTGTCACTTTATCCATAACACCCAGAATGTTCCGAATATCATCCAGTGGAGATTCCGTTTCAAGTGAATGATTGGCTTTTTCTACTTTGTATAATTCCAGACCAAGTTCATTGCATTTAGCCTCTGCTACATCCGTACTGAACCAGGGATCAGCTGTTCCGTGAAAGACAATCCCCACATTTTGTCTTAGTCTGTCAAATGTCTGGGGAACGGGTGTAAATACAATATGTCTCGCCCCCACATTCAGTTCTCCGTCAAAATATGCAGCGATTGCAGTACCGATGCTTTTGCCTATAAAGAGGATATCATCATACTCATCAAATTGAATCCCTTTGACCTGTTCCTTGATCTGAGATACAGCAATCTCAAAAGCTTCTTTCATACGAGCCTTATCATTCATTATCTCGCGGGCCTTGTAGGGAAAGTCATATTTTAATTCTACAATTTCATATCCCATGCTTCTTGCGATTCTCTTTGAATAATAAAGCAGAGGTTTATCTGTATGATAGCCCATACCGGGAAATACAACTGCAATTTTCTTTTCACTCATATCCATATTCTCTCCATATTTGCAGATATTGAAATATATTACATATTTCTGTCTGATTCAAGATAGGGCAGGTAAGACTTTGCTCTCTATAAATTCCACACGATCAAAAATCCTTACCTTAAAAGTGCCTGTTATACCGACAGACACATTTTGCCCTTTGTTTATATAAATAATATTTCCACTGTCACCAATTGCAGCATAGACATCTTTATCATCGTATGGCTGGTACCATAAGTAGCCATAGTTCATGAAGCCAAACTTCTCGCCAAGCTTTATGTGAGATGTCAGCATGTCTTTTATGTATTCTCCGGAGATGATTCTCCTGCCACCGTAAATTCCGCCATCCAAAACAAGCTTTCCTACAGTAGCCATATCTCTTGCAGACATGCATAATCCCCAGCCGGCGGTAACACTGCCCTGGGGGTCGGAGTACCACTCATATTTTCTGGGATTCTTATTCATGAAGAAATCAAACTGATCTTCTTTTGAAGAGTCTCCATGTATAACCCGCCCGGGGAGTCCCAATGGCTCAAACAAATTTTCGTTGGCAAAATCGATGCATTTTTTCCCCGATGCTCTCTCTATTATTCCCGCAAGTATCTGAATACCAAGAGTTGCATATCTGAATTCGCCGGTTATCCCGTTCCTGCCTCCAAGGTAATCCAGGATTGCCAGAGTCCAGTTCTGCGAAGTGCATACCTTTTTCCAAGGCTCTGACTTACCTTTATACGGAGCAGTCATTGTGAGCAGATGCCTGATTGTAACATCATATATAGTTTTCTCACCCCGCTTTACAGTATAATCCGGAAAGAAATCCATCACCTTTTGATTCAGATCCCTGATGTATCCTTTATCCAGTGCAATTCCTGCAAGCAGTCCCATAATACCTTTGGTCACGGAATTGACATTCATTGCATCTAAAGTGCTGAAACCATGCCAGCAATCTTCAAGCACCACCTCATTATCTTTAATGGCATAGATCTGGCAAATATTACTCTCGTTGCCTGTATTTTCAGAAATATACCTGTGTAATTGTTCTTTATTCATAATCAAAAACCTCCTCTTAGAAAAAGATTCGGACGTCCTAAGAAAAGGCTAATTGAATTAAAAATCTTTTTCAAGAATAATCTTAAATTTTTTAGTATCATATTCCTATAGTATATGTTTTTTATGAATTCATTTATCATGTGGGATAATATTAACTGTCGAAAAGGTATAGAATCTGAAGATCAGGTAATCAGAATCACAATAACTGCGGGTATTGAACCCAAGAATAAAAACATCAAGTTTAACAAATGGATTGTGGCAGCTGATGAAAAGCTCTATATCGGAAAAACAATGGCAAAAACAGGGCAATAAAATAACCGCCTGAAAAATCACTCCTCAGACTCTACAATCTCGTAATCGACCAGTTCGAGATTCAGAGGAAGAGCGGCTGTCGTTAAACTCTCTTGAATATCCCGGGCATCTTCATAAGAATCCAGTCCTGTAATTAGTAATTGACCGTCGTTAATAGGATCAAAAACTTGGGGACTCATGATAAGCTCCCCGTCAAATACGATATAGGTAGTGTTATCTATATTTTCATTAGTGAATTCTGAAAATTTATCGGTGCCTTTATCAGTAAATGAAACTGCTACTCCATAAAAATTATTATAAGTGGAAACATCTTCAATGGCATAGGCATCTTTTACGTCTTCCCCGGTAAGAGCAGCCTTAAACTCTTCACCCTGTGACCATAAGTTATAGTTTTCTTCATCAAGGATATACAGTTCGCAGCTTCTTCCAAGTTCATAGACCAGATCATTCACATCATATTCTTCCGGATCCAGTTCAATTCCAAATGATATCTCATCGTCATTTACAACAAATTCGCTATGGCGTGTGTATTCCGATATCCTGTCGGATATGATATCAATTGTTTCTTCAATATCCCTGTCGGAAGGAGTCTTATCGACAATTTTATAAGTTACGATCACACCTTCTTCTATTGTTTCCTCGGATATCTGTTCTTTCGTATCTTCATTATTGCTTGAGTCATCAGACCCTGAACAAGCAGTAAGAAAAGCGGTCATTATGAGTGAGAGTGCGAGTGTTGTTTTCTTTTTTGTAGATGATTTCATAATATATTAACTCTTTGAATTGAAAAATGCCCGAAAACCTTTGTATATTGGGACTTTCGAGCGTTTATAAGGCCTTGCGTGAAACTGCCGGCTGCGGGACTTGAACCCGCACGTGGTCACCCACAACAGATTTTGAGTCTGCATCGTCTGCCATTCCGACAAGCCGGCATATGATCCTGACCATTCGGTCAACATCCTTAAGAATGTTAACATAAGAAAACAACAATTACAAGTTTCATTGTGGTATAATTATACCCGATGAAATCGAACTTAAAATTTACAAACATCAAAAATACAAAGGAAAAAGACTGCCGTGATTACAGGCAGCTCATCACTCCGTTTTTAAACGGAAAACTCTCTTTTGAGAGAAACGGAGAGCTCCTCGGCCATGTGGATACATGCGAGAACTGCTATGATGAGCTGAGGACTACATACATGGTCATGGAGGGATTAAAGCGTCTCGAGAGCGGTGAGGCATTCAACCTCGGAGATGACTTTGGTAAAGTGATGAGAGATGCCAGGGCTGATTATGAAAATATCCGCCTGGCGAGAAAGGTCATGTCTACGGCTCTGTTTTCTGTCATTATATTTACTTTCGTCATTCTTATGGCAGGACTATTCGGTTAATCTATTAATATTTTCAAGGGGATATACATTTGGATAAATTATTATTACTGGACGGACACAGCATATTAAACAGGGCTTTTTATGGTATGCCCCACATGACCAGCAAGTCGGGACTCCCTACCAATGCGGTATACGGATTTCTCGCCATTATGTTTAAACTGATAGACAGTGAACAGCCGACCCATATGGCTGTTGCTTTTGATACATCTGCGCCTACTTTCAGGCATGATCTCTATAAGGAATATAAAGGAAAACGCTCACCTGCTCCCGATGATTTCAAGGCTCAGGTACCCATGATGAAGGAACTCCTTAAGCTGATGGGTATACTTGTGATTGAAAAGCCCGGGATTGAAGCTGATGATATCATAGGTACATTTGCAAAGCGTGGCGAGAGCAGAGGGATGGAGGTCATCATTTATTCAGGTGACAAGGATCTCCTCCAGTTGGTGACTGACAGGATACTCGTCAGGATACCCAAGACATCCAAGGGCACGACTACAGAATATGATTACCATGAAAAAGAGCTGATGGACGAGTATGGCGTCACTCCAAAGGGCTTTATTGATTTAAAGGCCATCATGGGTGACTCATCAGATAACTATCAGGGTGTGGAAGGTATCGGAGAAGTAGGTGCCAAAAAACTACTGGCAGAATACGGAGACCTGGATAATCTCTATGCCCATGTAAATGAGATAAAGGGCAAGACAGGCGAGAAACTCATCGCCTCAAAGGATAATGCTTATTTTTGCAGAAAACTGGCAACGATTCTGACTGATGCCGACGTTGAGACAGATTTTGATCTGGCACAGTTTGGCGATATCTATACAGCTGAGGCTAGAGAGCGCCTGACCGAGTGGAATATTTCCAATTTCCTGAACAGGTTTACAAATACTGATGTCAGGGACGATGATCGTACCCAAAAGATACTGGCCGGTATAACTGAGATTAAATCAAAAAAAGAAATGTCTGACATGTTTGACGGAGCTCTAAAGGAGCCGGTGATAGGCGTCAGTGTATTAAAGGACGGTACTGCGGACTCTAATGAGGAGGAGAGCGGCCAGATGTCCCTCTTTGCAAGTGAAGAACACGCAGGCCGTATGGTTATAGCCGTTGCATTCTTAAGCGGCGCTACATATTTTGCTGACAGTAAGGTGACGGGATGTGAACTCATAAAAGAAGGCCTTAAAAACCTTTATGATAATAATGTACTGATAGTAACAGGCGATATGAAGGAATATCTCCACGCCAGTGAGCTTGACGGTGTATATGCACGTGATATGTCAAAACATTTCTTTGACGTATCGATTGCGGCATATGTCCTCAATCCTCTTAAGTCAGAGCCGGCAGTTAAAAATATAGCCCAGTGGTATATGAATATCTATACCCCTGAGTATGATCTGAAGCCTGATAAAAAAATGGATGTCAGCGCTGCCACGAGGCCCGTTGCATTTTTATCGGATTATAAGCATGACGATTTTGTAAAGAGCACGTCTCTTGACGCTGCCCTTTCGTTATCCCTGATGGATATATTAAAGAGCAGTCTTGATAAAGACGGAGAACTTGACCTCTATCTTGATATTGAGCTGCCTACAGCATACGTACTTTATACAATGGAAAAGATCGGTATGCCCATGGTTGTATCCGAGTTAAAGGCATACGGGGAGGAACTATCTGGCTCGATTGAGGCTATCGAGAAAAAGATACTGGATGCCGCAGGTGAGACAAAAGAGACATTTAATATCAATTCCCCCAAGCAGCTCGGTGAACTCTTGTTTGAGCGAATGGGCCTCGAGGGAGGGAAAAAGACCAAGACGGGATATTCCACAAGTGCGGAAGTCCTCGAAAAACTGGCTGTGGACAATCCAATCTGCAGAGATATACTCGAGTACAGGACCCTGGCAAAACTAAAGAGTACATACGTGGAGGGATTATCTGATGCATGCTCGTCAGATGGCCGTATACATTCAACCTTTAACCAGACAGTTACGGCGACGGGACGACTGTCGTCCAACGATCCCAATCTTCAGAACATACCGACGAGATACGAGCTCGGACGCAAACTGCGTAAAGTATTTGTTGCCGGAGAGGGCAGGGTATTTTGCGACGCGGACTATTCCCAGATAGAGCTCCGGCTCCTCGCCGCTTTTTCAAAAGATCCGGATCTCATAAATGCCTATAAGGAAAACGAAGATATACACAGGATCACGGCTTCAAAGGTATTTCATGTACCGTTCGATGAGGTCACTGATTTAATGAGACGAAATGCCAAGGCAGTAAACTTTGGTATAGTCTACGGTATCAGCTCTTTTGGATTATCCCAGGATCTCTCGATCACCAGGGAAGAGGCAAAACAGTATATTGATGATTACTTTAAGACATATCCGGCCATAAAGGAGTACCTGGACGGGGTCAAGGCCGATGCAAAGGAAAAGGGATATTCCGTAACGCTCTTTGGCAGACGCAGACCTATCCCGGAACTAAAGGACAGCAACTTTATGCGCAGACAGTTTGGCGAGAGAGTCGCCATGAATGCGCCTCTCCAGGGATCGGCGGCAGATATCATGAAGATCGCCATGATAAATGTCCATGACAGACTGTTAAAGGACGGACTTAAATCAAAAATAGTGCTCCAGGTCCATGACGAGCTCCTGATAGAAACTCTTGAGAGCGAAAAGGACCGGGTCCTTACCGTATTGAGGGAGGAGATGGAGAGCGCAGCTGATCTGCCGGTAAAACTCGAGGTATCCGAGTCATCGGGAGCAAACTGGTATGAGGCCAAATAGATCCGGAGGCACATAAATATGATATCCATAGGTATAACAGGCGGTGTCGGAACCGGTAAAAGTGAGGCTCTGGCATATCTTAAAGATAAATACGGAGCGTTCATTCTGCTGGCCGATGAGGCAGCCCGGATGCTTGAAGAGAAAGGGATGCCTTGCTATAATAGTTTAGTTAAGGTATTTGGCGATGTTATCCTCGATGAAGCAGGTGAAATCGACAAAAAGAAATTTGCCGATATCATATTTTCGGACAGTGAAAATGTCAAAAAAGTTAATGGCATAATCCATCCTGCTGTCAAAGAATATATATTAAACAGGATGGCTCTTGAGGAAAAAAACGGCTGCAGGATATTTATTCTGGAAGCAGCGCTTTTAATTGAAAACGGATATGGCGAAATCCTTGATGAGCTCTGGTATATTCATACATTTCCTAAGGTGAGAGCAAAGAGGCTAAGGGAAAGCAGGGGATACTCAGATGAAAAAATCCGGGATATCATGTCCCATCAGCTCTCTGAAAAAGAGTTTATCGCAGGATGTGACAGGGTGATAGAAAATAACGGTACAACAGAAGAACTCCGCCAAAATATAGATAAGTGCGTAGCAGAAGTATTAAAGGCATAAACAGAGGGAGATTTTTGATTTAATGAGCGAAGAAAAGAATCAGGGACAATATGTATTTGGTCTTGATATCGGTACCAGAAGTATAGTAGGTACCGTCGGTTTCCGTGAGGGAGACATGTTTAACGTGGTAGCTCAGGTAGTAAAGGAGCATACGACGAGAGCCATGCTCGACGGACAGATCCATGATATCGGCGCTGTCGGCAATACGATAAATGCTGTCAAAAAAGCCCTTGAGAAAAAACTGGGTATCAAACTGACAGATGTATGTATAGCTGCCGCAGGACGAGTACTCCGTACCATCGAGACCCATGTAGACTGGGAACTTGATAAAGAGACAGTCATCACCCCTGAGGAGATAGCTGCACTCACATCCATGGGTATTGAGAAAGCATACGAGCAGTTTCAGGAGACAAACGATACGGGACTTAAGTTTTACTGTGTCGGCAACTCCGTGATCAGATATTATTTAAACAATTACCAGATAGGTAATCTTGAAAATCATAAAGCAAAGACAATAGGAGAGGACATCATAGCGACTTTCCTCCCCGATGATGTTGTGGATGGTCTCTACAGAGCAGTTGAGATAGCAGGACTGACAGTTGTAAATATGACTCTCGAGCCTATTGCAGCCATTACTGTAGCTATCCCCGAGATGTACAGGATGCTCAACATCGCCCTTGTGGACGTAGGCGCCGGTACATCCGATATCTGTATTACAAAAGACGGCTGTATCGTAGCTTATGGCATGATACCTTCTGCCGGTGACGGCCTCACGGAGGTGGTTGCCAAAAACTGTCTGGTTGACTTTGACACAGCAGAAAAGATCAAGCGCGGCATAGCTACAAAGACGACAGTTGAATACAAAGATATAATGGGCCTCCCCCAAAAGGCTGAGCGCAAAAATATATTAAAGCTCCTCGATGATCATATCGATACCATGACAAAAGATGTATCAGACAAGATCATGGAATTAAACGGTGGCAAGCCTGTCAGCGCCGTATTTGTAGTCGGCGGAGGCGGCAAGATAGCCGGATATACAAAGAAACTGGCCGGTCACCTCGGCATCCCTGAGGAGAGATGTGCTATCCGCGGCGAGGAAGTCATGCAAAAGATCAGGTTCAGGGAGAAGATCAAGAAGGATTCCCTCCTTGTCACACCTATCGGAATCTGCCTTAACTACTACGACCAGAGCAATAACTTTATATATGTCACATTTAATGATGAGCGTATAAAACTTTACAATAATAATTCCGTAGCAGTCGTTGATGCGGCCATGCATGCATCATTTCCCAATGACAGACTGTTTCCCAGAAGGGGCCCGGAGATCAATTACAGCGTAAACGGTGTGAGCCGTATCGCCAGAGGTCAGCTGGGAGAGCCTGCCGTGATCACAGTCAACGGCGAGGAAGTGGATATACATCATGAGATCAAGGCCAACGATGTCATCGTCGTAAAGGATTCCACCATGGGACCTGCCGCAGTACTCCCGATATCCAAGATACCTGAGGTGAAGTCGACCATAACAGTAAAGGTCAATGGCAGCAAGATACTGCTCCCGAGACTCGTGGTCGTAAACGGCGAGCCAAAGAGTGTATATTATGACGTGCAGGACGGGGACAAGATAGTCCTCCCTGATTTCTATACAGTAAAGCAGGTCAGGGAATTCATGGATGTCACACTTGATGAGACCATGACAGTGGTAGTAAACAACGAGGATGCTGACGATAATACTCTCGTATATGACAACTTTACTATAGAGTGGGCTCTTAAGTCCGAGTCAAAGGGCAAAAAGAAAAAGCCTACAAAGACGGCAAAGGCCATGGCAGATGAGGATTCATTTGAAAACCTCCCCGACTCCACTCCTGAGGAAATAGAAGAGACCAGGAGAAAGTCAGAGGAAAAGAATGCATCCATAAAAGCTGAAAAAGAAGCCGGAGAAAAAGAGGCTAAAGACGCTGAAGCTGATGACAGTAATGAGCCGGCGCCCGAAGAAAATGAAGAGAAAAAAGAGATAAGAGATCTGCATATTACCGTAAATAAAAAGCCGGTAACCCTTAAAGGCAAGGCTGAGTATGTATTTGTCGATGTGTTTGACGTAATTAATTTTGACACAAAGAATGTGAAGGGCAAAGTCCTCGTCACAAACTTAAACGGCAAAACAGCTGAGTACCTGAAAGTGTTATCAGAAGGCGATGTGCTCGATATCTATTGGGAAAACTGATAATGAGAACCATGAGCATAGCCAGCGGCTCGAGCGGCAATTCGATATATATGGGTACGGACAATACCCATCTGCTCGTAGACACAGGCGTCAGCAAAAAGAAAATAGAAGAAGGCCTTAAGAAACTGGAACTGTCCGGTATGGATATAAACGGTATACTGCTTACCCATGAACATACCGATCACATCGGCGGACTGGGCGTGTTTCTGCGAAAATATCCCGTGCCTGTATATGGTACAAAGGGTACGATAGAGGCTACATTAAGATACAGCAAGCTGGGACCAGTCGATCCGGAGCTTTTTATACCGATTGAGTATGACGAGATATTTACTATCGGAGATATTGATATAAAGCCTGTTAAGATATGTCACGATGCAGCGCAGCCCAGCGCATTCCGATTTGAGAGCGGAGATAAAAAGAGCGCTGTCATGACTGACCTTGGCTGCTACAATGATTACATAGTAGATGCCATTAAAGGGCTCGATACAGTGTATATAGAAGCAAATCATGATATCAGGATGCTTGAACTGGGGCCCTACTCGTACGATTTAAAGAGACGTATTCTGTCATCATACGGGCATCTGTCCAATGAGATGTCAGGAAAACTCCTTGACAGTATACTCCATGACGGCATCAAGCATATAGTGCTCAGCCATCTCAGCAAGGAAAACAATCTGCCGGAGCTGGCTTTTGAGACTGTACGATCTGAGGTAAATATGTCAGAGAGCAAGTACTGCATGGATGATTTTCATCTGATGGTCGCAAAACGTGACTGCCCGTCCGAGATACTGTGTTTTTAAACGATTAATATTGGAGGATTATTGATAAATGAAAAAGACGATTATCACTGTAGTAGGTAAGGATACCGTAGGTATCATCGCAAAGGTATGTACATATCTGGCAGAGAACGGGATCAATATACTCGACATCTCCCAGACTATCGTACAGGAATATTTCAATATGATGATGATAGCCGATGTATCGGGGACAGAAAAGCAGTTTGGAACCATCTGCGATGAACTCGATGCCCTCGGCAAAGAGATAGGTGTCATGATCAAATGTCAGAGAGAAGAAATCTTTGACTCAATGCACAGAATTTAATTATAAACGGAGTAAATATAATGATCAGTCAATATGAAGTGCTTGAGACTAATGAGATGATCGAGAAGGAAAACCTCGATGTCAGGACAATCACCCTCGGCATCAGCCTCCTCGACTGTATCGATTCAGACCTCGGCAAATTAAAGAATAATATCTACAACAAGATCACAACCACAGCAGAAAAGCTTGTGGAGACAGGCCAGTACATTGAGAAAAAGTATGGCATCCCCATCGTAAACAAACGTGTCAGTGTGACACCGATCGCAATGGTAGGCGGAAGCGCATGCAAGACCAGCGATGATTTTGTAGAGATAGCAAAGACCCTCGATGAAGCTGCCCACAAAGTGGGAGTAAACTTTATCGGAGGATACTCGGCCCTCGTATCAAAAGGCATGACTGCCGCTGATGAGCTCCTCATCAGATCCATACCAAAGGCTCTAGCATCCACAGAGCTAGTTTGCAGTTCCGTTAATGTCGGTTCCACAAAGACAGGTATCGATATGGATGCAGTACGTCTCGTAGGCGAGATGGTAAAGGAGACTGCAGAGCTTACAAAGGATAATGATTCACTGGGCTGTGCAAAGTTTGTGGTATTTTGCAATGCCCCCGATGATAACCCCTTTATGGCAGGTGCTTTCCACGGTGTGACAGAAGCCGATGCGATCATTAATGTCGGTGTATCAGGTCCCGGTGTAGTAAAGACAGCCCTCGAAAAAGTCAGGGGAGAAAGTTTTGAAGTACTCTGCGAGACAATTAAAAAGACAGCATTTAAGGTTACGAGAGTAGGCCAGCTTGTTGCAAAAGAGGCATCGGAGAAATTAAATGTACCTTTTGGTATCATCGACCTGTCCCTTGCACCGACTCCGGCAATAGGTGACTCCGTAGCTGATATTCTCTGCGAGATAGGACTTGAGTATGCCGGTGCACCCGGTACGACTGCAGCCCTTGCCCTCTTAAACGATCAGGTAAAGAAGGGCGGCGTCATGGCATCTTCATATGTAGGCGGACTCTCAGGCGCGTTTATACCCGTATCTGAGGACCAGGGTATGATAAATGCAGTCACGGCAGGAGCCCTCACCCTTGAGAAACTCGAGGCCATGACATGCGTATGCTCCGTAGGACTCGATATGATCGCTATCCCGGGAGATACAAAGTCTACAACCATCGCAGGTATCATAGCAGATGAGATGGCTATCGGTATGGTCAATCAAAAGACTACAGCTGTCAGGATCATACCTGTCATCGGCAAGGATGTGGGAGATACTGTTGAATTTGGCGGCCTCCTCGGATACGCTCCGATCATGCCGGTAAATAAATATGACTGCAGTGCTTTTGTAAACAGAAAGGGACGTATCCCCGCACCTATCCACAGCTTCAAGAACTGATAAATCCTTAAAGCATCGGATGCTTGTCCGGTGCTTTTTCATTATTATCCGGTAAATGACATGACAATCACAGCAGTAATATGCGAGTTAAATCCCGTACATAACGGTCACAAATACATATTTGAAAAAGCCAGGGAGCTGACAGGAGCTGACTACTGTATCGCCATAATGAGCGGCGATTATGTACAGAGGGGCGAGCCTGCCGTATTTGACAAGCATATAAGGAGCCGGTTTGCTCTCTTAATAGGAGCGGATGCTGTAATAGAACTTCCGGGTATTTTTGCTACCGGTTCCGCCCAGTATTTCGCCAGGGGCGCAGCAGGTATCTTAAAGAAAATCGGTTGTATCAGTTATCTGTGTTTTGGAAGTGAATCGGGGGATATCGCATCCATAATGTCAGATGACAATGATATGCCAAATGATATTCTGGCAAGAGAGTATATTAAGGCCCTTGAATATTTGGGACTTGATATAAAGCCTGTCCCCGTAAAGAGGGAAGGGACAGATTACAATGATGACGAAAATATTTCCGGCACAATATGTTCTGCGTCATATCTTAGGAAAAAACTGATATGTGAAAAAGATTTTGACAGAAAACTCATCCCGGATTCGTGTGTAGACGTTTTTTACGATTATATAAATAATTATGCCCCTGTATATTTTGACGATTATTCTGACGTGTTTTACCAGTCTCTTAAGATTTTGGAGGGCAGTCTTGATACATATTTTGATGTATACGGAGATCTTGCGGACAAGTTTGAAAACGCTCTTGACGGATTTACATCAGCAGATGAGTACTGCCATCTTGTAAAGACAAAGGAGATTGCTTTTTCACATATAAAGAGAGCCCTCCTGCATACAGCCCTGTCATATACTAAAGATGATGAAAAATATGCCAGGGAAAATGATTATTGTATTTATTTAAGGCTGCTTGGATTTAATAAAGCAAAAGCAGACGTGCTTAAAAAACTTACTAAGAACGGTTCGAATCTGATATCAAAAACATCAGATGCAAGGGATATCCTGGACAGGCGGGCCCTGGAAATCTATGAAAAAGATATCTCTGCATCAATGCTCAGGGAATATATAAGACAGAAAAAGGATAAAAAGCCTGCCGTAAATGAGTATAAAAGGAGCGTGATAATCCTTTAAATACAAGGTTTATGTACCACCGTAAGACTTGAAAGAGAAAGGCATTTGAATTATAATTTTGAATAGTATTTGGGTTACGAAAGGAGACATAATATGTCTTACATTGATATTATCAAGGATAAAGCAAGAGCTGATAAAAAGACGATAGTCATGCCGGAGACAAATGATAAGAGAACTCTTATCGCTGCGGCTCATATCATAGAGGAAAATATAGCCGATATCATCATGGTTGGCCGTGAGGAAAAGATAAGAGACGGTGCAGGATGGCTGGAGATCGATATTGATAAGGTAAAGGTAGTTGATCCGGAGACCACCGACAAGCTTGATGATTACATCGAACTTCTCTATGAGACAAGAAAAGAGAAGGGTATGACTCCCGAGAAGGCAAGGGAGATACTTCTTAATGATTATCTGACATTTGGCGTAATAATGGTCAAGGCAGGAGATGCGGACGGTATGGTTGCGGGATGCTGCCATGCTACAGCAGATGTACTGCGTCCGTCACTTCAGATACTGCGTACGGCACCTGGTACAAAGCTTGTATCAGGATTCTTTATCATAGATGTACCTGACTGTCAGTACGGTGAGAACGGTACATTCCTGTTTTCTGACTGTGGACTTAACCAGGATCCTACAGCAGAGGAACTTGCCGCAATCGCTGATTCGTCGGCAAAGAGCTTTAAATCACTGGTCGGTGGCGTACCGGCCATAGCACTTTTATCACATTCAACAAAGGGCAGTGCCAAGCATCCCCTTGTAGACAAGGTGGTTGAGGCTACCAGAATAGCCAAGGAGCAGTATCCGGATCTCTTAATAGACGGAGAACTCCAGACTGATGCGGCCATTGTGCCCAAGGTTGCCAAGACAAAGGCACCTGACTCGCCTCTTGGAGGCAAGGCCAATGTCCTGATATTCCCGAACCTTGACTGTGGTAATATTTCGTACAAACTCGTACAGAGACTCGGTAAAGCCGAGGCATACGGCCCGATGCTCCAGGGTATCGCAAGGCCTGTTAATGATCTTTCGAGAGGTTGCTCATGGGAAGATATAGTCGGTGTAGTTGCCCTGACAGCTGTTCAGGCACAGAATATCGACGAGTAGGGGGATTTTATTTTTAGGGAGGAAAGGTTTTGAAGAAAAAGGTTTTAAAAGCATTTCTTAAGACAGTTGCTGTATTTACTTCAGTCAGCATTCTCGTACCTTCTGTGCATTCATACGCGGCAGGTACATCTTTAGTCAATCAGGTGGATCATACAGATCTGATGTTTTCTGAATTTACTTATTCGGTACCTGATGAAAGCCAGCTCGATGATATAATTGCAAATCTTGAGACTATCGTTGATGATACGTCAAAGTCTGATGAAGTCCTTGACTGCATTATAGCGATGGAGGATTTTCAGAATGCAGTAGCGGCAGATTACGAGCTCGGCCAGCTCTATACATCTCTTGACTGTGACAATGAGGAATATGACGAACTCTATAAGCAGATAGATGAGATCGCAACGAGCATCGATGATAAAATAATGGGAGCAAAAAATCTCATTGCATTATCGGAAAACTCTGATGTGCTTCGTGACAGAGTGGATGATGACGATGAATGGCAGGAAATCCTTGATTATGTGGCACTGACTGATGAGCAGAAAGAACTGATCAAGAAAGAGACAGAACTCTCCCTTGAGTTTGACGATCTCTACAATGCGGAATATACATCGACCATAGACGGTGTTGCATATACAGAAGATGAGATCTCAGAGGCATATGATGCCGGCGATATTGATTTTACCGATTATATATATGGACTCTCTGATATAGCAAGCCAGCAGAATGAAGTATTCGGTGAGCTCTATATCGAACTGGTAGATGTCAGAACGCAGCTGGCACAGAGTTACGGATATGACAACTATGCGGAATATGCATATGAGAAAATATACGGAAGAGAGTATACACCCCACGATCTTGACGAATACCGTCAGGGTGTAAAGGATTATTTCGGACCGCTTCTTCAGGAAATCTATGATATTTATTCCGATGAGATGGATTATGATGCGTTTGATGTGGAGGTCACTCCGGAAGACTGCATAGATGCGGTATATTCACATCTGTCCCTGATCTCATCTGATATGTATGAAGCATTTGATTATATGGTTGATCATGATCTCATAGATATCGATATTGATGATAAAAAGGCTCCGGGAGCTTTTACAACCATAATACAGGGAGAGTACAATGCGCCTTTCCTCTTTAACTGTGCATCAGGAGATTATACGGACGTAAGTACCCTGATCCATGAGTTTGGCCATTACAACCAGCTGTATTTCGGCGGTGAGGACGAGTGGTATTATGGTACTACAGTCATTGATACAGCAGAGATTCACTCTCAGGGTCTTGAACTCATATATATGGAGTATTATGAGGAGATGTTTGGAGACTATGCGGAGAGCATGGAACTCTACAAGACACTTAATGATGTATATTCGATAGTAACCGGTGCAAAGGAAGATGAATTCCAGATCTGGGTTTATGAGAATCCGGATGACCTGACTATCGAGAAACTCAATCAGAAGTACTACGAACTCAGTGAGGAGTATGGTGATCAGACACTTTACAACTCATATTACTTCGGACTCTACGGATATATTAATGATGATGAACTGTTTGAGTGGGATGGTATACCTCATACTTTCCAGTCCCCTTGCTATTACATTTCATATTCTGTATCCATGGCAGCTGTTGAGGAGCTCAGGGCAGAACTGTTAAATGACTGGGATACAGGTATTGATTTATATCTTCAGCTGGTTAAAAACGGATCAGGCATCAATATTACAGAGGCTCTTGATCTCGTAGGCATGAACAACCCTCTTGAGAATCCGAGATTTGATCTCTATGCCCACAATATTCATCAGCTCCTTGGCATAGATGATGACTACGGCGATGATACCGATACCGACGATACTGATGATGATCAGGATGAAGAGGATACGGACGATCAGGACGAGGAAGAAGATAAGGACAAAGATAAAGATAAGGATAAAGACAAAGACAAAGACAAGGACAAAGATAAAGACAAGGATAAAGACAAAGATAAGGACAAAGACAAGGATTCCAATTTCTTTGCAGACCTTGTGGCAGAGAGCTGGTTTGGATACGCCGTGGTCGGCACATGCGGAGGTCTGGCCCTTATCATAATCATTATTCTCGGCGTAAGTATTTCTAAGAAGAAAAAGAAGAGTAAAGAGGAAACGGCAACCAATACGACTCCGATCCCTCAGGCTCCCGTCATTACGCCACCGGTCCAGGCAAAACCGGAGGAAGAGATAATAATCGGTGAGGCGCTTAACAATAAACCTGCAGAACAAAGTAACACAGATAATAACGAAAATAACGGAAATTCATAAAATTTTATGTTGACAAGTTGAGACTCTGTGTATATACTTGAACAAGTGTGGATTTTCCACGTAATGAAGAAAGAGTAATATCATTATAGATTTTTGATAATGATTGGAGGTGTAAAGATATGTCAATCTGTCCTAAGAACAAATCATCAAAGGGAAGAAGAGATAAGAGAAGAGCTAACTGGAAGATGTCTGCTCCTACTCTTGTAAAGTGCAGCAAGTGCGGTGAGCTTATGATGCCTCACAGAGTATGCAAGAATTGCGGCGCATATAACAAAAAAGAGATCATTGCCGTTGATTAATTATTAAAGGCAATCACTGTTTTTGTACTTTGAGTATATTTAGCCCCTGAATTATCAGGGGCTTTTATATTTGCAATAAATACCATTTTTTAGTATGATAGGGGGTGCGGTTTAAGAGGCCGTTTATTGTTATCTAAAGAAATCGGAGAATGAACATGGCAGAGACAGTAAAGGTCGCTGTAGATGCTATGGGTGGCGATAATGCACCTGAGCAGATAGTAGCGGGAGCGGTAGATGCCGTTAAAGAGGCAGACAATCTGACAGTATATCTTTTCGGCGTTGAAAAGGCTGTAAACGAAGAACTGGGAAAATATACTTATGATAAAGAAAAGATAATAGTCGTTGATGCACCTGAGATCATCGAGACAGCAGAGCATCCCGTAATGGCCATTCGTAAAAAGAAGGAATCTTCCATAGTAAAGGGACTTAAGACTGTCAAAGAGGGCGAATGCGATGCATTTGTATCGGGAGGCAATTCCGGAGCAGTGCTCGTAGGAGGCCAGCTCATCGTAGGCAGACTCCAGGGAGTAGAGAGAGCACCTTTTGCACCGCTTATCCCTACAGAAAAAGGAGCATGCCTGCTCCTTGACTGCGGAGCCAATGTTGATGCAAGACCGGAGCATCTCGTCTCATTTGCAAAGATGGGTACGATATATGCCAAAAACGCACTCGGCAAGGACAATCCGACAGTAGGTATCGTAAATATCGGTGCCGAGGAGGAAAAGGGCAATGCTCTCGTAAAGGATACATTCCCGCTGTTAAAGGAATGCAAGGACATAAACTTTATCGGCAGTGTCGAATCCAGAGAGATACCTTACGGAGCGGCAGACATCGTTCTCTGTGAAGCATTTGTCGGCAATGTAATACTTAAATTATATGAAGGAATGGCAAAGTTTCTCATTGGTCATATCAAGGAGGGACTCATGTCTACTCCCATCAGCAAGCTGGGTGCAGCCATGGCCCTGCCGGCACTTAAAAAGACTATTAAGGGATTTTCCATAGAAGAGTACGGCGGTGCACCACTCCTTGGACTAAACGGTCTCGTGGTCAAGACCCATGGAAATGCCAAGGCCATAGAGATAAAGAATGCAATACTTCAGTGCCTTATGTTTAAGGAGATGCATATTAAAGAACAGATTAGTGAAAATCTTAATGCATAAATATTTTCACGGGAGTAAGATATGGAACTTGATGTCCTGAAGAATGCCATAAAGCTGGTATTACAGGTATATGAAAAAGAAATAGATATTGATTCTACATTTGAGTGCGATCTGGGTGCTGACTCTATCGATATGATGCAGATAATCAAATGTGCATCCGACGAGCTTGATATAGAGATGGAGCCGACAGATTTTATGGATGTAAAGACGGTCGGAGACGCACTTGATGTGATAAAGAAATATACGGCCGGTGAAGAGCAGCAATGAACGAGCAGTATCTTGGTCGTCTGACAGACCTTGAAAAAAACATAGGATATACTTTTAAAGATAAAAATCTGCTGCTTGAGGCTGTGACCCACAGTTCATTTGCAAACGAGCGCAAGATAAACAAGCTCCGCTGTAATGAGCGTCTCGAGTTTTTGGGAGATGCGGTCCTTGAGATCATCTCCAGTGATTATCTTTTTAAACGGTTTGAAGATCTGCCGGAGGGCAAACTGTCCAAGATGAGATCGGCCATTGTATGCGAGCCTGCACTTTTTGAATGCTCCCATGCCATTAAATTAAGTGAGTTCATACTCCTTGGTAAAGGCGAGGACAACGGCGGAGGCAGAGAAAAGCCATCTGTTGTATCGGATGCCTTTGAGGCACTGATAGGTGCCGTGTATCTTGACGGAGGCATGGATGAAGCCGGCAGGATTATTAAAGATTTCATACTGACCGAGGAGCAGGTAAAGGCTGCGGATATCTCGGACAGTAAATCATATCTCCAGGAACTGGTCCAGAAGGACGGACTCCAGCATTCCATTGAATATAACATTCTCTCCGAGACGGGACCGGAACATGACAAAAAATTTATTGTCAGTGTGGTGGTAGACGGTATCGAAAAGGGAAGAGGGGAAGGAAAAAACAAGAAGGCTGCGGAGAAGAGTGCGGCCATGCAGGCAATTAAATCAGGTATGTAAAACCTGCATTATGAAGAGTTAGGAAGAAAAAATGTATTTAAAAAGTATCGAAGTTCACGGCTTTAAATCATTCGCCAATAAAATCAATTTTGAGTTTCACAACGGAATAACAGGTATCGTAGGTCCTAACGGATCAGGTAAGTCAAATGTTGCAGATGCGGTGAGATGGGTTCTCGGTGAGCAGAGTATCAAACAGCTCCGTGGATCCAACATGCAGGATGTCATCTTTTCCGGTACTGAGACGAGAAAGCCCTTAAGCTATGCTTATGTTGCAATCACTCTTGATAACTCGGATCATAAGCTGCAGATTGCATTTGATGAGGTAACTGTAGCCAGAAAACTGTACAGATCAGGTGAGAGTGAGTATCTCCTTAATGGTGCCCAGTGCAGATTAAAGGATGTCAGAGAACTCTTTTATGATACAGGTATCGGTAAAGAGGGCTACTCTATTATCGGTCAGGGCCAGATCGACAAGATATTAAGCGGTAAACCCGAGGAGAGACGTGAACTGTTTGATGAAGCAGCCGGTATCGTCAAGTTTAAAAAGCGTAAGGCTCTCTCCCAGAAGAAACTTGAGGATGAGCAGAACAACTTAGTCAGAGTCAGCGATATCATTGCAGAGCTCGAGCGCCAGATAGGACCCCTCTCAAAACAGTCTGACAAGGCAAAGGAGTATCTCTCATATAAAGAGGAACTCAAGAAGTTTGATATAAACTATTTTCTCCTCGAAAATGAGAAGAATACAGAAAATCTCTCAGAGGCAGAGAATAAACTGACTCTCGCAGGAGAGAACCTCGAAAAGCAGAAGGCAGAGTTTGAAAATATCAAACTGAAATACGATACTGCAGCAGAGGAGATAGCTAACCTCGAAAAAGAGATAGAGGAGACAAGAAACTCCCTCAGCAATACGAGTACTACCCGTACAAAACTGGAAGGTCAGATCGCTGTATTTAAAGAACAGATCAATTCCGCCAAGGGCAATGTAAATCACTTTAACAGCCGTCTTGAGAATATTAAAAACGAGATAACAGAAAAAGAGAAGGAACAGAAGCAGCTCCTTGAGAGCAAGAGCAGTGTTGATGATGTCTTAAATCAGATAGAGGAAAAGAAGGCATCGATCAATACAGAACTGACTGATGTCAGAAACCTGATTGACAATATTAACAATCAGATAGAAGAAAACAAAAACTCTATACTCGATACGATCAACGAGCGCTCAAATGCGAAGTCTGAAAAGTCGAGATATGAGACCATGCTTGAGCAGGCTACCATCAGAAAAGCCCAGCTCAATTCAAAACTCCTCCAGGCCAAGACCCAGGAGCAGAACCAGCATGAGATAATCGAGGAACTCGAAAAAGAATTTCAGAAGATCACTGATGAGATAGATGAGCTGAACCTGAATCAGCAAAAGAAGAATGAGCGTCTGGATCAGATTCACAACGAACTGGCAGACCTTGATAAGCAGCTCAGGGATACTCAGGTCAAATATCACAGTGACAAGACAAAACTCGAGTCAATCTCCAACCTGACAGAGAGATACGAGGGATACGGTAACAGTATCAAGCGTGTCATGGAGAAAAAGGAAGACGAGAAGGGCATCATAGGTGTTGTAGCCGATATCGTAAAGGTTGAGCAGAAATACGAGACAGCCATAGAGATAGCTCTCGGCGGTAATATTCAGAATATCGTCACAGAGGATGAAGCCACCGCAAAGAGGATGATCTCTTACCTTAAGGAAAACAAGTTCGGCAGGGCGACATTCCTGCCCCTTACCAGTATTGAGCATCCCCAGGAGTTTAAGACTCCGGAAGTCTTAGGTGAAGCCGGCGTGATCGGTATGGCATCCGAGATAGTAAATACCAAGGCTGAATACAAAAATGTAGCCAAGGCAATGCTCGGCAGAATTGTCGTAGTAGACAATATGGACAATGCATTAAAGATTGCCAAGAAGTATGATTACGGCATACGTATGGTAACCATAGACGGAGAACTTTTAGTACCCGGCGGTGCCATTTCCGGTGGTGCTTTTAAAAACAATTCAAATCTCCTCGGTAGAAGAAGAGAGATGGATGAGCTTGAAAAGAGCGTAACCGAGTGCCTTAAAAAGATTGATGTCATAATGAAAAACATTGAGGACATCAAGGCTGAGAGAAATCAGATACGTCTTGAAAAGGAAGAGATAAAGCTTGCTGTACAGGAAATGTTTATTAAACAGAATACAGCGAGACTCAATGTCATAAAGGCCGAGGAGAAGATCTCCGAGACAGGCACCGATATGGACTCCCTCAAAAAAGAAGAGGAAGAGCTCGTACAGCAGGTAAGCGATATAAAAGAAAACCAGAAACTCATTGACGAGAAACTGGAAGCTTCTGTTGTATTTGAGAAAGAGATGGAGGAAAAGATAACAGTACTCCAGGCACAGCTCGAGCAGGAGAGAGAAAAAGAAGCTGAGATATCAAAGCGCTATTCCGATGCTGAGATAGAAGCCGAGAAAGTGATGCAGCAGCAGAACTTTGAGCAGCAGAACGTATCGCGTATCGATCAGGAAATCGAGAGATACGCAAGCGAGCGTGATGAAGTCGAGGCGGCTATAAAGAAAAATGATGAGGATATCGTTCAGAAAGAAAAGGATATCGAGGAGATAAAGAAGACCATCGAGGCATCATACGCCAACGAGAGCGACAGTGAAAAACGTCTCACTGAAATGATGGCAAAGAAAGAGGAGATGGCAGAGTCCCAGAGCAACTTCTTTACAATACGTGAGAAGATGAACGACGATATCAACAGCCTCGATAAAGAGGTATACCGTCTGACTGCCCAGAGGGATAAGTTAAACGAATCGATCGCATCCATGACCTCATATATGTGGAACGAGTATGAGATGAGTCTCACAGATGCAAAGGCTTTAAAGGATGATACTTTAAATGACCTGACAGTACTTAAGAGAAGTGTAGCCGAGCTTAAGGACAAAATAAAGAGACTCGGTGATGTCAACGTAAATGCCATCGAGCAGTACAAGGAAGTATCGGAGAGATACGAAGCATTAAAGAAACAGCATGACGATCTCATCGAGGCCAAGAAGACCCTTGAGGGAATCATTGAAGAGCTTGATGAAGCAATGAGAAAGCAGTTCCAGGAGAAATTCCAGGAGATTCAGAAGGAGTTTGACAAGGTATTCAAGGAACTGTTTGGAGGCGGTAACGGTACTCTCGAGCTTATGGAGGGTGAAGATATCCTTGAGGCCGGCGTGCGTATCATAGCCCAGCCACCCGGAAAGAAACTCCAGAACATGATGCAGCTATCAGGTGGTGAGAAATCCCTGGCTGCCATCGCGCTGCTCTTTGCAATACAGAACCTTAAGCCTTCGCCGTTCTGTCTCCTTGACGAGATTGAGGCAGCCCTTGATGAGAGCAACGTAGGCAGATTTGCCGGATATCTCCATAAACTCACAAAGTTTACACAGTTTATCGTCATCACTCACAGACGAGGAACCATGGAGAAGGCAGACAGACTCTACGGTATCACCATGCAGGAGAAAGGTGTATCAACTCTTGTCAGCGTAAACCTGATCGATAATCAGCTGTCTAACTAAACATTAAGGATTTAATATGTTTGAATTTTTTAAGAAAAAGAAAAAAGAAGTAGCGGAAGAGATTGCTGAGGAAACACTTCAGGATAAGGAAGATACAGTAACAGAAGAAGATACTGAGGTCACAGAAAAAACAGTAGCTGAATATGATAACCCTGTTATGGAAGAACCGGTTGAAGAGCCTGAACCTGAAAAAGTAATTGATACTGCTTCTGAAGAATCCGAGCCGGTGACAGAGGAAGTAAATGACGGAGAAGTCCTGACTGAAGCAGAGACTGAGCCTGCTCCAAAGAAGGGGTGGTTTGCCAGATTAAAGGAAGGTCTCACCAAGACGAGAGATAATTTCGTCGCCGGAATGGACTCACTCTTTTCAAACGAAGACAAGATCGACGATGATTTTTATGATGAGCTCGAGGAAACACTTATCCTCGGAGATATCGGAGTACATACTACTGATACCATCATCGAGAAATTAAAAGATGCCGTAAAGCATGAACATATTAAGAAATGCAGCGACTGCCGTGAGTTTCTCATCAAAACCATTAAAGAAGAGATGGCTACAGGCGAGACAGCTTACGAATTTGAAAACAAACAGTCCGTTGTATTTGTAATAGGTGTAAACGGTGTAGGTAAGACCACATCTATAGGTAAGCTCGCATCCCATCTAAAGAGCCAGGGTAAACGTGTAATACTGGCAGCGGCAGATACATTCAGAGCAGCTGCAGGTTCCCAGCTTGAGGAGTGGTCCCACAGGGCAGGTGTTGAGATGATAGGCGGAGTCGAGGGCCAGGATCCATCAAGTGTCCTTTACGATGCGGTGAGTGCGGCCAAAGCGAGAAATGCCGATGTACTCCTTGTGGATACGGCAGGTCGTCTCCATAATAAAAAGAATCTCATGGAAGAGCTTAAAAAGATGAACCGTATCATCGACAAAGCATTCCCTGATGCCCACAGAGAAAACCTGATAGTCCTGGATGCGTCAACAGGTCAGAATGCCATGATGCAGGCAAAAGAGTTTGGAGAAGTAGCAGACTTAACAGGTATAATACTCACAAAGATGGACGGAACAGCCAAGGGAGGTATCGCAATAGCTATTTCATCAGAGCTTAAGATACCTGTTAAATATATCGGTGTAGGTGAAAAGATAGAAGACCTGCAGAAGTTTGATGCAGACAGCTTCGTCGATGCTCTATTTGATGTAGCACCGTCAGAAGATGAAGATAAAGAATAATTTAGGAGGCTTTTTAAAATGATCGATCCGGATGAGAAGATGCTCACATTAGAAAAATTTGAGGAAGCATCGGAGATAGTTAAAAAGGTTACTCTTGAGACAAAGCTTATATACAGTGATTATCTCAGCAAGCAGACAGGAGCCAAGGTTTATTTAAAACCCGAGAATATGCAGTTTACCGGAGCATACAAACTCCGCGGTGCGTATTACAAATCAAGCACCCTGTCAGAAGAGGAGAGAGCGAGAGGTGTCATCACGGCATCGGCAGGTAACCATGCCCAGGGCGTGGCATATGCCGCAAAATGCTATGGTATGAAGGCGACTATCGTTATGCCGACTACCACTCCTTTAATCAAAGTAAACCGTACAAAGAGTTTTGGAGCAGAGGTAATACTCCACGGTGATGTTTACGATGAGGCATGTGCCAAGGCTTATGAGCTGGCCAAGGAGCATGGATATACATTTATACATCCTTTTGACGATCTGGCAGTTGCAACAGGTCAGGGTACCATCGCAATGGAGATCATCAAGGAACTCCCTCTTGTGGACTATATCCTCGTACCCATCGGTGGCGGCGGACTGGCAACAGGTGTATCAACACTTGCCAAGCTCCTCAATCCCAAGATTAAGGTAATAGGTGTAGAGCCTGCAGGAGCAGCCTGCATGAAGACATCTATAAATAACGGTCAGGTGACAACGCTTGATCATGTAAATACAATAGCCGACGGTACAGCAGTAAAGACTCCGGGATCAAAGATATTCCCTTATATCCAGGAGAATATCGATGATATCCTCACTGTAGACGATCAGGATGTCATCGTATCATTCCTTGATATGGTCGAAAATCACAAGATGGTAGTTGAAAACTCAGGACTCCTTACAGTAGCTGCATTAAAGCAGATGACTGATATCAAGGATAAAAAGGTTGTATCAATCCTCTCCGGCGGAAACATGGATGTCATCACAATGTCATCTGTCGTACAGCAGGGACTGATCTTCAGAGACAGGATCTTTACCGTATCGGTACTCCTGCCGGATAAGCCGGGTGAGCTCTGCAGAGTATCAGGCGTCATAGCTGAGTGCAGTGGTAATGTAATCAAACTTGAGCACAACCAGTTTGTATCAACAAACAGAAATGCTGCAGTTGAGCTGCGTATCACTATTGAGGCATTTGGTACAGAGCATAAGAATCAGATCATGTCTGTCCTCGAGAAAGAGGGATTCCTGCCCAAACTCGTACGCACAAATATTTAATTGAAAATTTTGAATGCATAAAAAATCTTCCCCTCCCACGCATTGAGCAGCGGAGCGTGCTCGCAGCGTGGGAGGGGATGTTTTTTATGCTCACAGAAATAATTGAGATAGTGTAAAGAAAAAATACTTGACACCCATTCGGCGATAGTATATTATACTCAAGGATGTAAAAGAGGCAGGTTTTTATCGTGGAAAAGATTGTTGAGCAGGGAATTTTATATGATTTTTACGGTCCGCTCCTCAATGACCATCAGAAGGATATATACGAAGCGTACGTATATGACAACATGTCTCTCTCAGAACTTGCATCGGAGCAGGGCGTATCGAGACAGGCAGTCCATGATATTATAAAGCGCTGTGATGCACTCCTAAAAGGATATGAAGAAAAGCTCGGCCTGGTAAAGAGATTTAATGTCAGCAAAGATAAACTGATCAGGTTAAAGAGTCTCATCGATGATATGACTGATATCAATGAGGACAGTCATAAAGAGATGACAGACATGATAAACGGGCTGATTGATGAGATATAGAGGTATATGACACATGGCATTTGAAAGCCTCAGTGATAAACTTCAAAATGTATTTAGGAAGCTTCGGGGAAAGGGGCGACTGACAGAAGCCGATGTTAAAGAGGCTATGAAGGAAGTCAAGATGGCACTCCTCGAGGCCGATGTAAACTTCAAGGTCGTAAAGCAGTTTGTAAAGACTGTTGAGGAAAAGGCTGTCGGCGAGAATGTCCTCACCGGACTCAACCCGGGACAGATGGTCATCAAGATCGTTAATGAAGAGATGACCGCTCTCATGGGCAGCGACACCACAGAGATAGAGTTTCAGCCCGGTAAAGCCATTACGATAATCATGATGGCCGGACTACAGGGTGCAGGTAAGACGACGACTACCGCAAAGCTTGCAGGCAAGTTTAAGCAAAAGGGCAAGAGACCGCTCCTCGTAGCATGTGACGTATACAGACCTGCTGCTATAGAGCAGTTAAAGATAAACGGTGCCAAGCAGGAAGTCGAGGTATTCTCGATGGGTACCGACAACAGTCCTGTAGATATAGCTAAAGCCGCTATCGTACACGCTGAGAAAAACAATCAGAACGTTGTCATCATAGATACGGCAGGACGTCTTCATATAGATGAGTCCATGATGGACGAGTTAAAGCAGATTAAAGAAGCTGTAGGTGTACACCAGACACTCCTCGTAGTTGATGCCATGACAGGTCAGGATGCCGTCAATGTGGCAAAAGAGTTTGATGAGAAAGTCGGTGTAACGGGTATTATCTTATCAAAGATGGACGGCGATACCAGAGGTGGTGCTGCCATATCAGTAAAGGCAGTAACCGGCAAACCTATCCTCTACGTAGGTATGGGTGAAAAGCTCTCCGATCTCGAGCAGTTTTATCCGGACCGTATGGCCAGCCGTATCCTCGGTATGGGCGACGTACTGACTCTCATTGAAAAGGCTCAGGAAAACATATCGCTGGACGCTGAAAAAGAGCGTGACATGGCCAGCCGTATGAAGAAGGGCAAGTTTGATTTCAATGACTATCTGGAATCAATGAAGCAGATGAGAAACCTCGGCGGTCTCGCAGGTATACTTAATCTCCTCCCAGGCATGGGTATGGGTATAAAGACCGGAGATATTGATACTGACGCAGGCGAGAAACAGCTTAAGCAGACTGAGGCGATCATTTACTCAATGACACCGGCAGAGCGCTCCAATCCAAAACTGTTAAATCCCAGAAGGAAATACAGGATCGCGAAAGGCGCCGGCGTGGATATAGCAGTAGTAAACAGATTCATCAAACAGTTTGAGCAGTCTCAGAAGATGATGAAGCAGATGCCGGGCATGATGAAGGGCTTTGGCAAAAGAGGTATGAGATTTCCTTTTTAGGAATTCAAATAAATAATAAAAATATATAACTAAATTTTCGGAGGAAAAGAAAAATGGCAGTTAAGATCAGACTTACAAGAATGGGTAAGAAGAGAGAGCCTATCTACAGAATCGTTGTAGCTGACGGCAGAAACGCAAGAGACGGAAAGTGCATCGAGGAGATCGGTACATACAATCCCAATACAGATCCCAGCACATACAAGGTAGATGCTGAGAAGGCTAAGAAGTGGCTCAACAACGGTGCTCAGCCTACAGAAGTAGTTAGCAAGATTTTCAAGCTCGCTGGTATTGAGAAATAATCTCACTTTTTGCAGGAGGTTTGCAGATGAAAGAATTAGTTGAAGTAATCGCAAAAGCTCTCGTTGAAAAGCCTGATGAAGTAGTCGTAACCGAGAAGGTAAACGGCAGACGTACAACAGTGATGCTTAAAGTTGCTCCTTCCGATATGGGTAAAGTCATCGGAAAGCAGGGAAGAATTGCAAAGGCTATACGAAGCGTTGTGAAAGCGGCGTCAATGAAGCAGAACATCTTTGTGGATGTTGAGATCATTGAATAATTAAATCATAATCCCCGGGTAATATATCCCGGGGTGTTTTGTATTAAAAAGGACTATATTATCAGTATGGATGAAAACAGATTAAATACAGATGACATGTTCAGAGTGGGCGTGATCACAGAACCCCACGGTATCAAGGGAGAGGTAAAGGTATATCCGACTACGGATGATCCGATGCGCCTCGGTAAATTAAATGAAATATATATGATGGATAAAGAGCCTGTATTGCTGCACCCCGTGTCTGTAAGGGCTCAAAAGAATCTGCTCATCATGAGTTTCAAGGAGTTTAAATCAAGAAATGATGTGGAGGGACTCCGGAAAAAAGAACTCTATGTGACAAGGGAAAATGCAGTGCCTCTTGAGGAGGGCGAATATTATATATCAGATCTTTGTTCACTAAAGGCTATAGATGAAGACGGAAATGAACTCGGAGATGTGACGGAAGTATACAGGACAGGAGCCAATGATGTATACGAGATAACAAAACCTGACGGAAAGACATTACTCCTGCCTGCTATCCCCCAGTGTATACTGGATATAAATATCGATGAGGGATTTATGCGGGTCCACGTAATGGAAGGCTTGGAATAAAATGAATTTTCATGTAATGACACTTTTTCCTGATATGATCAGGGAAGCGATGAATACAAGTATCATAAAGCGTGCCATGGAGGCAGGAAAGATAGGACTTAATGCGGTAGATATTAGGGACTACACTGCCAATAAGCACAACCGTGTGGATGATTACACATATGGAGGCGGAGCAGGCATGCTCATGCAGGCCCAGCCTGTATACGACTGCTACAAAGCCATCACAAAGGATATGACAGGTGACGTAACTGTAATATATGTGAGCCCCCAGGGCAGGGTATTTGATCAGAAGATGGCTTTTGAGTACTCGAAAAAAGAGGATATCATCATACTCTGCGGTCATTATGAAGGGATAGATGAGCGGGTCCTTGAAGAAATCGTCACCGACACCGTATCAATAGGAGACTATGTCCTGACCGGAGGTGAGCTGCCGGCCCTTGTCATGATGGATGCCATAGCCAGGCTCGTACCCGGAGTACTCAGCAATGATGAGTCATATATGACTGAGTCATTTTCTGACGGACTCCTTGAATACCCTCAGTATACAAGGCCGGAAGAATGGATGGGCAAGAATGTACCACCGGTCCTCTTATCGGGACATCATGTAAATATTGAGAAATGGAGACATGAACAGTCCCTTATCCGCACAAAAGAGCGCAGGCCGGATCTTTACGAAAAATATATAAATGCCGAGAAGGATCCCGACTCAGCAAAATTACATGTGTAATTTTGCTTCGCGGAGGTAAAAAATGATTAAGGCAAGCGGTTTATGCAAGAAATTCAGAAGAATTCAGAATGCAGAAAACGAAAAGAAAAAAATCATAAATAAAAATGTGGAATTTTACGCAGTTGATCATGTGGATATAGAAGCAGGCAAGGGCGAGATAGTAGGTATACTGGGCCCTAATGGTGCCGGCAAGACTACGCTCCTGCGTATGCTCGGATGTCTCATGGAACCGACTGAGGGAGAGATCATAATCACCGATGATTATGACAATATAATAAATGACACAAGTGACAAGAAAAGGCGTATAGGTTACCTGTCAGGAAATACAAAGCTTTATCACAGATTTTCCATAAGGGAGATGCTTAAGATGATGGGAGATATATACGGGCTCCCCGGTGAAGTAATAAAGGAGCGTATTGATAATATCTGCGAAATCCTTAAGATGGAGGACTTTATCGACAACAGGATTGAACGTCTGTCTACAGGCCAGACCCAGAGAGCAAATATATCAAGGTGTCTGATCCATATGCCTGACATTTATATTTTTGACGAACCTACGCTCGGACTTGATATCATCAGCAGTCAGTCCATCATAGAGTTTATGAAATCCGAAAAGGAAAAGGGCAAGACCATATTATACTCGACTCACTATATGGAGGAAGCCCAGTATCTGTGTGACAGGATAGTGATGATGAACCATGGAAAGATCACTGCGACGGGATCTCCTGCTTCATTGATGGAAGAGACCTGTACCAATAATTTAAGAGACGCATTTCTGGCTGTTTCAGAAATGGGTATAAAAGAAGATGAGATAAAGGGGGACGAAGATGAACAGTAAAGTCATTAAATCCCTTTATAAAAAAGAAATACTGGATGTACTCAGGGATAAAAAGACACTCCTGATGATGATAGTGGTGCCGCTTGTCCTCTATCCCCTTTTGTTTTTGTGTTCAATGTACCTGGCCAGTTCAATAATGAGCGAGAGTACTGCCCACTCGTACAGCATCTGCTGCGAGGGTGTTGATGACCCGAAGGCCATGGAGAACTTTATCTTTGAAAAGAGTGCAGATTACAATTATGAGTTTTGCTTTATTGATTCCCTCTCCATGAACGGACTGCCGGAGGATATCTCTAATGAGGAAAAATATACACTTGCTCTTCAGAACAGATTAATAGATGCATATATCATCCAGACAACTGATGATACGGACTTCAGGGCTGTTTATGAGATCTATTTTTACTCTTCAGACAGCCAGTCAAATACTGCCGCTTCCATGATATCTGATATGCTAAAGGAATACGGAGAGTATGTGAGAGTAAAGAATGTATCTGCTGCCGGACTTGACCCGGAGAGAATACTCGATTCCGTAAAATACACATTTAAGGACCTGTCCACCCATGAAGAGACTGTGGGCAGTCTGTTTGGATATATCATCCCGTTTTTGCTGATAGCCAGCGTACTGATGGGAGCCATGTATCCTGCAATCGACGTGACGGCAGGAGAAAAGGAGAGAGGTACTTTGGAGACTCTGCTCACGCTCCCCGTTAAAAATATTGAGCTTATATTCAGTAAATTTCTGGCGACGGCAACAGTAGCTTCCGGAGCGGCATTTTTAAATGTGCTTTCTATGGGCATTATAGGCGGATATTTCTACGGTAGTATGTCGGCTGCAACCGATACACTTAAGGATTTCTCGATAGGAGTATATGTGCCGGCGATACTCATCACGCTGGTGGCGGCATGCCTCTTTGCGATGTTCTGCTCGGCACTGTGCCTGTTTGTATGTATATTTGCCAAGAGCTTTAAGGAAGCCCAGAACTATACGACACCGGTTATGGTAGTGATGATGCTGGCCGGTATGGCAGGTATGCTTCCCGGTCTTGAACTGAATGAAAAGACTGTATGGATACCTGTTGTAAATGTGGCGCTCCTTATCGTGAAGCTGTTTTCATTTAAGTTTGAGGCGGCCCTCATACTCGAAGTACTCGTGGCAAACCTTGCATACAGCCTGATATTTGTGGTCATAATGGCCAGGACATTTAAGTCAGAGGGCATACTCTTTGGTGATGGCAGCGAAGGTATTCATATCATAGAGAGCAGAAAGGATATGAAAGAGAATCAGATACCTGGAATAGGCGATCTGATCCTGCTTTTCTCTGTGCTGCTCATCGTACTGATGATGGCAGGGTCTCTGCTGACTATTAAATTCGGACTTGTGGGTGTGATACTTCAGCAGCTCCTGATAGCAGCCATCACTCTTTTGTACGGATGGTATATAAAGACAGACTTTAAGAAAGTATTTGCTTTTAATAAGCCGCAGATTAAAAACATACTGGCCGGCACCGTCATGTGGGCAGGCGCATATATTATCATGAATATAGTCGCATTGTTCCTGGCAATGTTTTTCCCGGAGAGCGCCGATGCTGCAGATTCCATGGTGATGTCGCTCCTTGACAACAGCAATATTGTATTTATCCTGATCGCTACGGCGCTGATGCCGGCTGTTTGCGAGGAAATAGCATTCAGGGGATTCCTTTTCGGAACTCTTAAAAACAGATATAAGATAGTTTCGGCTATTCTGATCACCGGTATTATATTCGGTGCATATCACATGAATTTTGTTAAGCTCTTTGCGGTAGGAATCCTTGGCGCCATAAACGCATACTGTTTATATAAATCAGACAGTATATTTGTGCCGATGTGGATGCATCTTTTAAACAATTCGTTTGCCATGATACTGGCTGTGAAATCAGACTGGTTTGAGCAGTATATACCTTTCCTTACGGCAGAGCATTACAGTGTGCCCCAGATGCTTATCCTGGCAGTATGCGGTATAGTTTTGACTGCAGCGGGCTTTATATTATTTGAATATATAGGCAGAAAGAAAAATAAAGCGAAATAAGCCGCAAATCCGCATAAAATAAGCGTATTGACAATGTTTTTTTAGGGAAGGTATAATGATAATCGGTGTGTCGCAGGGGCATACCGATATTATTTTTAAGAGGGAGAATAGTCAGAATGGCAAAAAAGAATGTTGAAGAAAAAATGGTTTTTAATGATGCAAGGTACGCAATGGATATTAAGAATAATGCAGAAGAAGCGCTTGCCAAATGTCAGAGTGGTTTTAAAAGTGTTTTAATAGCACAGGGACTT
Source organism: uncultured Lachnospiraceae bacterium (assembly GCA_902793845.1). Classification (GTDB taxonomy): domain Bacteria; phylum Bacillota; class Clostridia; order Lachnospirales; family Lachnospiraceae; genus NK4A136. Next base: position 100,850 of record CADBFE010000001.1, read on the forward strand.
TGGCTTTGCTGTCAGTTTTTGCCCGGTTTACTTGGAAACTCCGATTTGGGCGGAGTGATATTTTTAGTATTTTTTGTTGCTGCAATTATTATGACATGTATCGCTTTTACTAAATGCGGTGGTATGAAAAGAATAATGGGTTCATTATTTGGATTCTCAAAGAAAATAGCAAAATTCGGATGGTTTATTACACCATTCCCGATAGATATTGCCACAGGACTTGTATGTATGATGGTGGGATGCATCGGCCTTCCTATTTTATGTTTCTTTTATCCGATTATTACGTATTTGATCAATACAAGCAGTCTTAAAAAAGAAATTAAGGAAGCGGACGAATATCTTAAATACTGTGATCCGGTTCCGACTGCTGAAGAATAATATTTTGATTTTTCGATATAATCAAAATATATAAAATTAAATAAATATATAGTTGATTTATTCCTGGCTATGTGATAATCTATAAAAGTTGCGAGTAAAGAGATGTTCCGCTGTTACAGATTTTATAAGTATTTTCGAATATAAAGTATTAAGAACGTCCGATGAAACACAGGAGGAAATAAAATGAGCGAGATTATTAAAGAAATCGAGAAGGAACAGCTCAGAGCTGACGCTCCTTCATTCAATGTCGGTGATACTGTAAAGGTTCACGGCAAGATCAAGGAAGGCGACAAGGAAAGAATCCAGATCTTTGAGGGAACTGTTCTCAAGATTCAGAACGGAAGCAATCGTACAACATTTACTGTAAGAAAAGTATCTAACGGTTGTGGTGTTGAGAAGACATGGCCTCTTCACTCACCTAACGTTGAGAAGGTTGAAGTAGTTCGTCGTGGTAAGGTAAGACGTGCAAAACTTAACTACTTAAGAGACCGCGTTGGTAAGAATGCTAAGGTTAAAGAAGTAATCAAATAATTATTAAAAGGTCAGCCGGAGCAGGTTGACCTTTTTCTTTATAAGATATTAAGTATGGCATATGTAAGTAAGAGGCGTGGGAGACGCAGAAAATCCGGCCTCAGCTTTTATTCAAAAGATGAAAAAATAGGCAAGAATATTGCGATGGAGATCGGCTCATATCTGTTCTGGACGTTTGCCATGATGCTTCTGGCATTTGTGCTCGTATTCTGTTTCGGTATCAGGACAAATGTTGTGGGTAACGGCATGGAACCCACACTCTCAAACGGCCAGAGTATACTGATAAACAGATTTGAGTATTTCCTTTCAAGACCCAATGCCGGAGATGTTGTTGTTTTTTTGCCAAACGGCAACGAAAACTCACATTATTACGTAAAGAGGATAGTGGCAGTCCCCGGTGATGTGGTTCAGATCATTGACGGCTATGTATATGTTAATGATGTGAGGTATGAAGAGCCCGGCAATTTCGACAGGATCGACAATCCGGGAATAGCCGAGAATGCAATATTTCTTGGTGAAGATGAATATTTTGTCCTCGGAGACAACAGAAATGCAAGTGAGGATAGCCGCTCGAGTAACGTCGGAGTGGTATTGCGTGATTATATAGTAGGCAAGGCATGGTTTCACATGCAGAGAAAAGATGAAGCCATGGGATTTATTAAATAGGATTTGAAAGTATGAATTATCAGTGGTATCCCGGTCATATGACAAAAGCCATGCGTATGATGCAGGAGGACATAAAGCTAATAGATCTGGTAATAGAGGTGTGCGACGCAAGGATACCTCTTGCCAGCAAGAATCCTGATATCGACAGGCTGGCAAACGGCAAGTCAAGGCTCATACTCCTAAACAAGAGTGATCTGGCAGATGACCAGGTCAACGATGCTTGGGTAAAATATTATAAGGAAAAAGGCTTTGGATGTATTCTTGTCGATTCAAGAAAAAGCGTAGGATTTAAGAATATCAAATCAGCTGTTTTAACCGCATGCAGTGCCAAGATTGAGAGAGACAGAAAACGGGGGATTTTAAACAGACCGCTTAGAGCAATGGTTTGCGGTATCCCCAATGTCGGTAAATCAACTTTTATAAATTCTTATGCCAAAAAGGCCTGTACAAAGACAGGAGACAAGCCCGGCGTCACAAAGGGAAAACAGTGGATAAGGCTTGATAAGACTCTGGAGCTTCTCGATACTCCCGGCGTACTCTGGCCCAAGTTTGAAGATGAACAGGTAGGACTCCATCTGGCCATGACAGGCTCAATAAATGATGAGATACTCCAGAAGGATGAACTGGCGGTAAGTATCATCAAATTTATGAAAGAGTCATATAAAGGACGACTGGCTGACCGTTATAATATTAATGAAGAACTTGAAGATTTTGACATCCTCTCAGACATATCAAAAAACAGAGGCTGCCTTATCAAAGGCGGGGAAGTTGATGTCATAAAAGGATCAAAACTTTTAACAGATGATTTCAGATCCGGTAAACTCGGACGTATATCATTGGAAAGACCGTAATATTGAGCAGGATAAATTTGGATGATGATCTCGAATACTTTGATGTCCGTAAAAAAACTCAGGAAAAAAAGGGTGATCCGGACGAGAAAGTAAAAAAAGATCCTGATATCAAAAAAAGAAAAAAATCAAAAAAAACCGGAATGCAAAAATTCCTGGCTGACAGTCTGTATATCCTGGCAGTACTGATCCTGGCAGTACTCTTTGTAAAATATGTGGGTCAGCGGACTACGGTTATCGGATCGAGTATGGAGCCGACACTTTCTGACGGAGACAGCCTCATCGTCGATAAGCTGACATACAGGATCAGCGACCCGAAGAGATTTGACGTAATAGTATTTCCGTTTCAGTATGAGGAGGGAACATATTATATAAAGCGTATAATAGGCCTCCCCGGAGAGACAGTCAGGATAGATGAGGACGGCAATATATATATAAACGGTAATATCCTTACCGAAAACTACGGCGCAGCAGTTATGACGGACCCCGGTATTGCGATAAATGAAATCGTCATAGGAGAGGATGAATATTTTGTCCTTGGTGATAACAGAAATCATTCATCTGACTCGAGGACCCAGGCAGTAGGTCTGGTAAAGAGGGAAGATATCCTTGGCAGGGCGTGGCTGCGTATATTCCCTTTTAAGAAAATCGGATTTGTAAAGCACAGATAATTATGCAGATTCCCCTTTGGAATCTGCTTTTTTTTGGTATAATTATGCTTATGAAAAAGACATCTGAAATAGCAAAAGAATACAAGGCACTGACAGAACGGGATTATGAATCATTCATTAGGGAATATGAGGCTGATGAGAGGTCTGCTATCATTAAAAATGTCGAATCGGTCAGAAAAAAACTGGCTGCTCTTGAAAACGAAAAAAAGCGTATGTACATGATGTATGAGTTTGAGCGCAAATATCCTGACTGTACATACATATGTGGTGTGGACGAGGTCGGCAGAGGACCGCTTGCAGGTCCTGTTGTCGCGGGAGCAGTCATCCTGCCAAAAGATTGTGACATATTATATCTAAATGATTCTAAGCAATTGTCCGAAAAAAAGAGAGAGGACCTTTTTGTACAGATAATGGAAAAGGCTGTTGCAACAGGTATAGGACAGGCCGATTCAAAGAGGATAGATGAGATAAATATACTTCAGGCAGACTATGAGGCCATGAGGGAGGCTATCGGAAAACTCGGTGTCATGCCGGAGGTACTCCTAAACGATGCCGTCACAATACCTATGATTGATATTACACAGGTTCCAATCATCAAAGGTGATACAAAGAGCGCATCCATTGCAGCGGCCTCGATTATAGCTAAAGTAACTAGAGATCATATGATGGAATCATACGACTCTGTATATCCCGAATACGGATTTGCTTCAAATAAAGGGTACGGAAGCGCTGCCCATATAGAAGCTATCAAGAAATACGGACCGTGCCCGATACACAGACGATCTTTTATAGGAAACTTTATTTAATATTTTATGAATGTAAACAATATCGCATTACAAAACAGGATATATGTCAATGACGCAGGAGAGCGGGCGGCAGAAGCAGTCGTATCAAAAGAGAGCGACGTCGCAAAGCTCGCCAGCGGTCAGACTATCACGGGCAGGATATCATCTGTGGAAGGCAATAATGCGACTATCAACATAAACGGAAATGAGATAAATGCCAAGCTTGAGGGCAATATGGCTCTTAATGAAGGCCAGATGGTCACATTTTCCGTAAAGGGAGCAAGTGACGCCCAGCTCACCCTGGCTCCTTTATATACCAATCTCAATTCTGAGGAGATGGCATCAAAAGCCCTCTCGGCTGCAAGTATCCCTATTTCGGAAGAATCCCTTGAGATAGTAGGCAAGATGATGGACGCCGGTGTGAGTATCGATAAGGATACTCTCGGTGCCATGGTTCATGCGTCCATGGAATTTCCCGAGGCCGATATAAAGAACCTCTCTGAAATGCAGAGATACGGACTGGATATTAATGAAAACAACATAGAAAAGTTTTCTGCATTTAAAAACTATGAAAACCAGATCACAGGCGGCATGGACAAGATCGTCGACAGTATAGCCGACGGTTACAAGGAACTCCTCACAGCAGGTAAGTCACTGGAGGCAAACGAACTGATGTCGTCAGTCTTAAAGACCTTTTCAGGTGTGACAGATTCAGACGGCGGCATGGCAACAGTCACTGTAGCCAACGAAGCCAATGCAAAAACACTTGAGGTAGGCTCGCCCAATCAGACCATGCTGGCATCAGATGTCCAGGGGCTCGGTGACGGAGGCGAATCACTCATCAGGGAAAAGATGGTAATAAGCGAGGAGGCTCTGCTCCTTAAAGGAGAGGATATCAATCCGTCAGTCGAGGTATTAAAACAGGAAGCTGATGTGATAAATGAAGAGAATATCAGAAATCTCGAGACGAGAGTGATAGAGCCCGGCAGGGAACAGCAGACGGTAAATACCGAGACAGCCCAGAAAGTGGCAGATGCCTGGACGGCTCTTGATAATACGGATAAGTCCGCTATGGTAGATATATTGAAACAGTCGGGACTCGGAGAAAATGAAGCAAAATTTCTTTTATCGGATAATGCTTCGGCAAATGATTTCTTTGAGGCAACCAGAAGCATATTAAGCTCCGGCAATGTAAGCGAAGCCATGATGAATATGCTTGAGTCCGATGATTTCAGTAGTATGCTGAAACAGCAGATACAGTCCCAGTGGCTCCTCTCACCGATTGATGTTGAAAACAAGCAGACTGTCGAAAAGCTTTATGACAGATTAAATGAGCAGGTTAAGGATCTGACAAATGCAATAGAGAGCATATCAATGCAGGGCAGTGAACTGGCTAAAAATCTGGACAATATGAATCAGAATCTCGACTTTATGGAACAGATGAATCAGATGATGCAGTATGTCCAGCTGCCCCTTAAGATGAACGGTTCAGAGGCTACGGGAGATCTCTTTGTATATACAAATAAAAAATCACTGGCAGAGAATAACGGAAGCGTCAGTGCGCTGCTCCATCTTGATATGAAGAATCTCGGACCCCTTGATGTATACGCATCGATAAATACAGGGTCCAATAAAGTGACGACAAGATTTCAGCTCTCCGATGATTCGCTGATCGATTTCATGCAGAGCCATATGCATATATTAAATGAACGTCTTGAAAAGAGAGGATATGCGATCACATCGGAGGTAGGCGCTTTAGAGGGCGCAGATAAAAGACCTGATGCACCGGGTATGCCTGTGGCAGCACCTGAGGGTACACTCATTAAAAAGACAGGCTTTGAGGCATTTGCATAAAGGAAATAATAAATGGCAAACGATCCAAAGAAAGAAAAAAGAAAACAGGCCATCGCCCTTGAGTATGATCCGAATGATGCGGCACCTAAAGTAATCGCATCAGGTGTCGGAGCTCTTGCCGATAAGATCATAGAAAAGGCAAAAGAGGAATCGGTGCCCATACACCAGGACGGAAAACTGGCGGATACCTTATCACGCCTTGAAATCGGCGAGATGATCCCGCCGGAACTTTATGAGGTAGTAGCAGAGATACTGGTATTTGTGGATGCTATGGACAAGATACGAGCTAAATCCAAGGACGGAAGACTGTAAATGCCTGTAAAAACAAATAAGCGTAAACTCGGTGAAGAGATAGAGGCCCAGTGTGTCTTTTATCTGCAGAGCCGTGGTGTAAAGATATTAAATAAAAATTATTCATGCAGGTTCGGAGAGGTCGATATCATAGGCCTCGTCAAAACTCCCGATTTAATTAATCCTGATATGTTAACCGATACACTTGTCTTTTATGAAGTGAAATTCAGAAAGACAGGTAAAAATGATGTGGCCGAAGCAACAGTGAATATACGGAAACAGCAGAATATATGCAGAGTATCCGATTATTACAGGATGATGAATCATATAAGCGAAGATACCGGGATAAGATTTGATGTGATCGGAGTAAATGACAGAATCATCACTTTATATGAAAATGCATTTGAATATATACCGGTGATGTAAGAGTGATATAAATATTATTGTCATTATCTGTAAAGGGGAAAATATGTCTGTAAACATGAAAGTAAAAAAACTGACGATGACGAGAGATGGAAAGTATCTTAAGTCATATGTCCTTGATTATGAGAGTGATGACGGTCACAAAAAGTCGTATGAGTTTGTGAGCCACCGAAAGCTAAACGGGCCAGAGGATATCGGCAATCATGTGAGCGGCGTATCAATGTGCGTGATAAAGGACGGCAAACTACTGCTCCTAAAAGAGTTTCGTATGGCAGTCAACCGGTTTATATACGGGATGTGTGCCGGTATGTGGGATGAAGGAGAAGAACTGGCTGAATGTATGAAGAGGGAACTGTATGAAGAGACCGGCCTTAAATTAAAACGAGTCCTCCATATACTGCCGCCCAGCTTTGCAGCTGTATCAATGTCGGATATAAAAAATCAGATAGCGATAGTGGAGGCGGAAGGCGAGATAGCCGATCATGCTACATACAACGAAAATATAAGCGCAGCCTTTTATGATAAAGATGAAGTGCGTCATCTGATAGATACCGCTGAGTTTTCATCAAGAGCCCAGGTTCTGGCGTATTTTTATACTGAGGGTTGCCTTGACAAGTATTTTTAATATATTTACACTTTATATTGTTTTCTATTATCAATGAAAAGAGGTTTTTATTATGACTTTATTTGAGGAATTAAAAGAGAGAGGGCTCCTCGCCCAGCTCACTGATGAGAAAGAGATAGCCGAGCTTATCAACAACGGTAAGGCTACATTTTATATAGGTTTTGATCCTACAGCAGACTCACTTCATGTAGGCCATTTTATGGCACTGTGCCTGATGAAGAGAATGCAGATGGCCGGCAACAAGCCAATCGCCCTTATCGGTGGCGGTACAGCCATGATCGGAGATCCTTCCGGCAAGAGCGATATGCGTAAGATGATGACAAAAGAGACTATCGCCCATAATGTTGAATGTTTTAAGAAGCAGATGAGCAAATTCATTGATTTCTCTGATGGAAAGGCATTACTTGTTAATAATGCCGACTGGATCCTCGATATGAACTATATAGATGTCCTCAGGGAAGTAGGTCCCCATTTCTCGGTTAATAACATGCTTCGTGCAGAGTGCTACAAGCAGAGAATGGAGAAAGGACTCTCATTCCTTGAGTTCAACTACATGATCCTCCAGAGCTACGACTTTTACAAGCTTTTCCAGGAGTACGGATGCAACATGGAGTTTGGCGGCGATGATCAGTGGTCTAACATGCTCGGCGGTACGGAACTTATCAGACGTAAGCTTGGAAAAGATGCTTACGCAATGACTATAACACTTCTCCTTAACTCTGAAGGAAAGAAGATGGGTAAGACAGAGAAAGGCGCTGTATGGCTTGATCCTGAGAAGACATCTCCTTTCGAGTTCTACCAGTACTGGAGAAACGTTGCAGATGCCGATGTACTTAAATGTATCAAGATGCTGACATTTATCCCTATTGAGGAAATAAAAAAGATGGATTCATGGGAGGGCGCCCAGCTTAATGAAGCCAAGGATATCCTGGCATACGAGCTCACAAAACTCGTACATGGTGAGGAAGAGGCCGAGAAGGCAAGAGAGGCTTCCAAGGCTCTGTTTGCAGGCGGCGCTGATATGAGCAACATCCCTTCGACAGTTTTGACAGATGAGGACTTTACAGACGGTAAAATCGACCTTATCGGTATCATGGTAAAGGGCAAGCAGGCCACCAACAGAGGTGACGGCAGGAGAAATATCGAGCAGGGCGGTGTAACCGTCAATGGTGAGAAAGTAACTGACATCAAGGCTGCATACGATAAGAGTGCTTTTGCTGATGAGTTTATCGTCAAGAAGGGCAAGAAGTCGTTCATGAAATATGTTGTAGAGTAATGTTATATACATTGTGAGGAAAAAATAACCCTCCGTACGCTAAGAGCGAGCTCAATGCGTACGGAGGGTTATTTTTTATCTTTATAAACAACTTTCTATATGTGGTCATATTTCATTCGGTGTGCTACAATATATAGCGTATTTTGAAGACGGGGATACAACATAATATGAATGAAAACGATTTTTACTCTGAGGAAACATTGCGCAGGATGAGGGAGCGTGATGAACGGAGAAAAGCCAATCGTGAAAAAATACGAAAACAGAATAAACGACGGGAATTAATATTAAAGATTGCTCCCAAAGCCATTCCGGCCCTGATCGGTATTGTCCTGATCGTGGTTATAGTTACTGCAATATCATCTGCAGTTAAAAAGGCTCAGCTAAAGGCGGCTGAGAGCGGTGACGGAGAGCTGACTGTATCGGCGGATACACTCTCTGATAATGCAGTCAGCGAAAATACTGTCTCTGAAAATGAGCCGGAACCGGTGATACCTGAAAATAATAACCCTTATGCAGCAAGTGAGCCTGAGAAATACGGGCTCTTTGACGGATATACAGTCAGCTATAACAATGCATCTGCATATATAACAAATGAGGGTATTATCAGTGAGTACGCAGTCCTGATAGATGCGGATACAGGAGAAGTGATCGCATATAAAAATCCTGATGACAAAATGTATCCTGCATCCATGACCAAGATACTGTCGCTCCTTGTGGCAGTCGAGAATATTAAAGACGAGGATCTGTCTGTGCCTGTGACCATCAGCTCTGAGGCGGTGAGTTATGCATTTGGTCATGACTGCAGTTCCGCGGGCTTTGAGGAAAATGAGACAGTTACATTACAGGATCTGCTGTACGGTGCCATACTGCCATCGGGCGGCGAGGCTACATATCAGCTGGCTCTCTATGTGGCAGGATCCCATGAAGCATTTGTCGATATGATGAATGATAAATGTGAGGAACTCGGTATATCGGATACAGCCCATTTCACAAACTGTGTCGGAGTATATGATGACAATCAGTATTGCACTGTGACGGATATGGCCATGATTTTAAAGGCTGCCGTCTCTAATGAACTGTGCAGACAGGTATTGTCGGCACACATTTATACTACCAGTGTATCTGATGCCCATCCGGAAGGTCTCGAGATATCAAACTGGTTTCTCCGCCGCATAGAAGACAAGGATACCCACGGTGAGGTCCTCTGTGCCAAGACAGGCTACGTGGACCAGTCAGGCAACTGCGCTGCCAGCTACAGTATCCAAAACAGCGGAAAACAGTATATACTCGTATCCGGTAAATCGTGGAGTGCATGGCGGTGTATTTACGATCATGTGGATATTTACACTGAATATACAAACTGATTTACATTTCAGGTCAGATTATTTAAAATAGATGCGCATTATAATTATTTAAATGGAGATATATCATGCCTAGAGTTGAAGAATTAAAAGATGCAATGCCGGTGGCACCCCTTAAGATAATCGCACTAAAGAGTGCCAAAGCTATGGGAGACAATATCAACAGACATCTCGTAGCATACAGAAAAGCTGTTGATAATACATTTAAAAACGATCCTGCATTTGAGGGATATGTTTCTGACAATTATCTGCTTAAAGCAGAGACTCCCAGATTCGGAAGCGGTGAAGCAAAGGGCATGCTCTACGAATCAGTCAGAGGATGTGACCTGTACATACTCGTCGATGTGATGAACCATTCCATTAAATATAATATCAGCGGATTTGAAAACAGCATGTCTCCTGACGATCATTTCCAGGATTTAAAGCGTGTGATAGCTGCATGTAACGGCAAGGCCCACAGGATCAGTGTTATCATGCCGTTTTTATATGAAGGACGCCAGCACAGACGTACGGCAAGAGAGTCTCTTGACTGTGCAAATGCATTAAAAGAGCTGGCCAAGATGGGTGTTTCGGATTTCATAACATTTGATGCCCATGACCCGAGGGTTCAGAACGCTACTCCCCTTTACGGATTTGACAATTTCTCTCCCAGCTACCAGATGACAAAAGAACTCTTAAATCAGGTAAGAGACCTGGTAATAGACAAGGAGCATATGACAGTCATCTCTCCTGATGAGGGAGCAATGGACAGAGCCATTTATTTCTCTACCATACTTGGTGCAGATACCGGTATGTTTTATAAGAGAAGGGACTATACAAAGATCGTAAACGGCAAGAATCCCATCATCGCCCATGAGTTCCTGGGTGAAAAGATTGACGGAAAAGATGTAGTCATAATCGATGACATGATAGCATCAGGCGAGAGTATGCTGGATACATCGAGACAGCTTAAGGAGATGAACGCAAGGAGAGTATTCCTTTGCTCGACATTCGGACTCTTTACAGCAGGTCTTAAGAGCTTTGATGAAGCTCATGAAAAGGGATATTTTGATTATGTCATTACGACAAACCTCACATATCTTCCTAAGGAAGTTTACGACAAGCCATATATTCTCGTGGCTGACATGAGTAAATTCCTGGCATCCATCATTGATTTCTCAAATCATGATGTGTCATTTGCAAATGTACTCACACCTACTGAGAAGATTCATAAGATTGTCGAGAAATATAATAATCGTCTCTACAATGAAGAAAATGGGGATGATAACGCTTAATATTTAGGCAACAGACAAAATATATCCCCCGTGACGCTGAGCTGACCGCAATGCGTCCCGGGGGATATATTTTTGCCTTGTGAAAGCAAATTATTCAAGAGATATTTTTGCACTATAAACAGCCGGATTTATTTGCGAATTGTGTGTATAAAAGTTAAAATATATACGGTGTATATATTATATTTAAGGTTATTAAATGAAGAACAGACATATTATAAAAAATGTCCTTGAGGGCAGTATAGCAGCCGAGATGGGACTTGAGCCGGGAGATGAGATACTCTCCATCGGAGGCAATGAGATAGAAGACATCTTTGACTACAGATTTTACTGTCAGGATGATTATATAGAGGTTAATGTCAGGACAAAGCAGGGAGAGGAATGTCTCCTTGAGATAGAGAAGGATACAGATGAAGACCTGGGTATCGAGTTTGAAAATGTATTTATGGATTCGTATCACTCATGTCAGAATAAATGTATTTTCTGCTTTATCGATCAGATGCCTCCCGGGATGAGGGAGTCCCTTTATTTTAAGGATGATGATGCGAGACTGTCATTCCTGCAGGGCAATTATGTGACGCTCACAAACTTAAGTGACCGGGATATCGAGAGACTGATCAGATACAGATTGGAGCCGATAAATGTTTCATTTCAGACCATGAATCCCGAGCTGCGCTGCAAAATGCTTAATAACAGATTTGCGGGAGAAGCATTAAAGAAAGTGGACAGGCTCTACGAGGCCGGCATAACAATGAACGGTCAGATAGTGCTCTGTAAAGGTGTCAATGACGGGGTTGAATTAAGATTCAGTCTGGAAAAGCTCCTGTCATATCACCCAGTGGTACAGAGTGTATCTGTTGTACCCGTCGGACTCACAAAGTTTAGAGACGGGCTATATCCCCTTGAGCCTTTTACAAAAGAGGATGCTTGTGATGTTATTGACATGATCGAGTCATATCAGAAAAGAGCCATGGAAAAGTCAGGTATGCATTTTGTCCATGCCTCAGATGAATGGTATCTCCTGGCAGGGAGGGAACTGCCGGAGGAGGACAGGTATGACGGTTATCTTCAGTATGAAAACGGTGTAGGCATGCTCCGTTCCATAATAGACGAGACGATGGATGAAATCAGACTCCTTAAGGAAGAGGGAGCAAAGCCGGCATATAAAAGGATATCAATAGCAACGGGGCGTCTTGTTTACAGTACACTTAAAGAATTGGCCGAAAAGGTGTCAAAAGAGTTTGGCGGACCGGAGATTACCGTATATCCCATTAAAAACGAATTTTTCGGCGAAAGGATCACGGTTTCAGGCCTCCTTACGGCAAAAGACATCATCAGTCAGCTTAAGGGAAAAGACCTCGGAGAGATACTCCTCTTACCGGAGACTTGTATCAGATGTGACAGTGATGTATTTCTCGATGATATAACTCTCCCTGAGGTCTGCGATTCTTTACAAGCCCATATTGATATTGTAAAATCAAACGGTGTGGATTTTTGCAGAAAAATACTGGGATTACAGATTTAAAACAGGAAAAGATATATGAAAAATAACAGAAAACCCATAGTTGCAGTTGTGGGCAGACCAAATGTAGGAAAATCAACTCTGTTTAACGCTTTATCGGGTACAAACCTTGCTATCGTAAAGGATACTCCCGGTATCACGAGAGACAGATTATATACGGATGTATCGTGGCTTGATTACAACTTTACCCTTGTGGATACAGGCGGTATTGAGCCTGACAGTAAGGATGTCATCCTGTCTCAGATGAGAGAGCAGGCCCAGATAGCCATTGATACTGCTGATGTCATTATATTTCTGACAGATGCCAGGACAGGCCTTAACGATTCTGACTCAAAGGTTGCTGATATGCTTCGCCGTTCGGGCAAGCCTATCGTACTCGTTGTAAATAAAGTAGACAGCTACAAAAATCAGATGATGGATGTCTATGAATTTTATAATCTCGGTCTTGGAGAGCCGTATCCTGTCAGTGCTACAAACAAGCAGGGCATAGGCGATATGCTTGATGAGGTCGTAAAGCATTTTGATGCCGATATGATGGGAGACGAGGAAGATGAGCGTCCCAAGATTGCCATTATAGGCAAACCGAATGTCGGCAAGAGCTCTATCATAAACAGGTTAGTCGGAGAGAACAGAGTCATTGTATCTGATATAGCAGGTACGACGAGAGATGCCATAGATACTCCCGTTAAGTACAATGGCAAGGAGTATGTCCTCATCGATACTGCGGGACTACGCAGAAAGAACAAGATCAAAGAAGAACTTGAAAAATATATGATAGTCAGAACTGTCAGCGCTGTTGAGAGGGCTGATGTAGTATGCCTCGTAATAGACGGCGAGGAAGGTATCACAGAGCAGGATGCAAAGATCGCCGGCATTGCCCATGAGCGTGGCAAGGGTATGATCGTCGTAGTCAACAAGTGGGATCTCGTCGAGAAGGATAATAAGACGGTTAACGAGTTTACAAAGAAAGTCAGACAAGTACTCTCGTTTGCTCCCTATGCGGAGATTATGTTTGTCTCTGCTGTTACGGGTCAGCGCCTCATCAAACTGTACGATATGATCGATATGGTTACGGAAAACCATTCGATGAGAGTGGCTACAGGTGTGCTTAATGAGATCATGACTGAGGCGGTTGCCATGCAGCAGCCCCCGACAGACAAGGGCAAGAGACTAAAGCTCTTTTACATCACCCAGGTCTCTGTCAAACCACCTACATTTGTCATATTTGTTAATGACAAAGAGTTAATGCATTTTTCTTATACAAGATATATAGAGAATCAGATAAGAGATTCTTTCGGATTTAAGGGTACACCTCTTAAATTTATCATCAGAGAGAGAAAGGACGGCGAAAATTAATGAGAATCGGATCAAGAATTCTGTGCCTCGTTTTAGGTTATCTTTTCGGAATGATCCAGACAGCATATTTATACGGTAAGGCAAAGGGTATCGATATCAGAGAGCACGGAAGCGGAAATGCCGGAACCACAAATACACTGAGAGTTCTTGGCAAGAAAGCGGGTCTCGTGGTTTTTGTGGGCGACCTTGCAAAGATGTGCATACCCTGCCTTGTACTAGGATTTGTGATAGATTCATTTTTCCCTGACCTGGCTGATATGAAATATCTGCTCAAGCTTTATATGGGATTTGGCGGTGTCATCGGTCACAACTTTCCGTTTTATCTCGGATTTAAAGGCGGAAAGGGTATCGCGGCTACAAGCGGTATGATCCTTGGATTTTACTGGCCTTTTATACCAATGGGACTGATTGCATTTTTCGGAACCCTTGTGATCACCCATTATGTATCCCTGTCATCCCTCGTACTGATGGCCGGATTTATGACTATGATGCTCGTTGTGGGAATAAACGGACTTGGAGCCTTTTCGGCTATTCCGGACACTGTTCTCCTTGAGATGTATATAGTTACATTTGCCATTGTCCTTATGGCATATATCCGTCATCTGCCAAATATCAAGAGGCTCCTGGAGCATAATGAGAGAAAGACATACGTATTTAAGAAAAACAAACCTGAAGAATAAATAAAGCTTTTATAAAAGTTATAAACGGAGGATAAAAACAAAATGGCTAAGATAGGTATGATTGGTGCAGGCAGCTGGGGAACAGCTCTTGCGTTACTTCTTACAAATAACGGTCATGACGTAACAATGTGGTCGGCAATAGGTAGCGAGATTGATATGCTGAATGAAAAGAGAGAGCATGTCGACAAACTCCCGGGAGTAAAACTTCCGGAACCGATGAAATTTTCAAAAGATCTTGAGAGTACCGTAAAAGACAAGGATCTCCTGGTACTGGCGGTGCCTTCCGTATTTACAAGGGCTACTTCAAAGCAGATGAAGCCGTTTGTGGCTGACGGTCAGATAATAGTAAACGTGGCAAAGGGTATCGAGGAAGATACATTAAAGACACTCTCAGAGATTATTGAGGAAGAGATACCACAGGCAAATGTAGCAGTTCTCTCAGGTCCTTCACATGCAGAGGAAGTAGGCAGAGGACTCCCTACCACAATAGTTGTTGGTGCCAAAGATAAAGAGACTGCCCAGTATATCCAGGGTATTTTCAACTCAAATGTATTCAGAGTTTATATTTCACCTGATATCCTCGGTATCGAGCTCGGAGCAGCCCTTAAAAACGTGGTAGCCCTTGCTGCCGGTATGGCGGACGGACTCGGATACGGTGATAATACAAAGGCTGCACTGATCACAAGAGGTATTGCCGAGATCACCAGACTCGGTGTCGTAATGGGAGGCCATCCTGAGACATTTGCAGGACTCTCGGGAATAGGTGACCTCATAGTAACATGTGCAAGTATGCACTCGAGAAACAGAAGAGCAGGTATCCTCATGGGTCAGGGCAAGACTATGAAGGAAGCCATGGATGAAGTCAAGATGGTTGTGGAGGGCGTATACTCCGCAAAGGCAGGATATCAGCTCTCTAAGAAATATAACATTTATATGCCCATCATCACAGAAGTAAATGCAATACTTTTCGAAGACAAGAAAGCAATCGATGCATTTAAGGATATCATGGAGAGAGACGCAGTAGAGGAGCACAGCTCACTTAACTGGGATTAATTTTAGAAATATTTAATTAAACAAAAGAGGGAGATTACACATGGCCGAAAATTTTATGAGCACAGGAGAATATGTTGCAAGCGAGCAGCTTCTCGCATCGGTAAACGTTGCCATCGCATTAAAAAAACCTTTACTTGTTAAGGGTGAACCCGGTACAGGTAAGACAATGCTGGCAGAGGCCGTTGCAAAATCTCTCGGCAAAAAACTGATCATCTGGAATATCAAATCGACCACAAAGGCTCAGGAAGGTCTGTATACATACGATACGATACAGCGTCTCTATGACGGACAGTTCGGAGAGGAAGGCGTTGATGATATCGCCAGATATATTAAACTCGGCAAGCTCGGTGAAGCTTTTGAAGCAGACGAGCAGGTGGTACTCCTCATTGATGAGATTGATAAAGCTGACCTTGAGTTTCCAAACGATCTTCTCTGGGAGCTTGATCAGATGGAATTTTATATCCATGAGACCAAGAGGACTGTTAAGGCAAAGCACAGACCTATAGTTATCATTACATCAAATGCAGAAAAGGAACTGCCTGATGCGTTCCTCAGGAGATGTATATTCCACTATATCGATTTCCCCGATAAGGATCTGATGGCAGAGATTGTAAAGACTCATTATCCTGATATTGAGGAAAATCTCCTTAATAATGCCATGGAAGTATTCTACTGGATAAGAGGCATCAAGGATGTTCGCAAGAAACCTTCCACATCAGAACTGATCGACTGGGTAAATGCCCTTCAGAGGGGTGGCATACCACTTGAGGACCTTAAGCAGAAACTCCCGTTCATAGGAGTGATCGTCAAGAAGGACGAAGATTTAGAGACAGTCAGACACTACGCCAATACGTAAGGACAGTTTATGTTTATTGATTTCTTTGACACCTGCAAAGCAAAGGGACTGAATATTACTTTATCAGAGTGGCTCATACTTATGGATGCCCTTGATAAAGGTCTTTGCGAGAGCTCGTTATCAAAATTTTATTATATTGCGCGATCGATACTGGTTAAGAGCGAGACGGATTTTGATAAATTCGATCTCGCTTTTGAAGAATATTTTAAAGGTATCTTTTCCGATGACCAGATTACCGACAGGATGCTGCGATGGCTGGATAAGCCGGAGATGAACGAGATGCTCCATGAGATGGATAAGAACTACCTAAACTCGGTAGAGTCAGGTGCCATCGATAAAAATGATGTGGAGACCAAGTTTAAACAGCGCCTGAAGGATCAGGACAGCGAGCATAACGGCGGAGCCTACTGGATCGGTACCATGGGTAAGACCAGCTTTGGTAATACAGGTGGTAATATCGGAGGTATCAGGGTAGGTGGTGCCACAGGATATCAGTCAGCATTTTCCGTAGTAGGTGCAAGACGATATCGGGATTTCAGAGATGACAGAGCCCTCGATAACAGACAGTTTCAGATGGCCTTTCGAAAATTGCGCCAGTTTTCAAGTAAGCTTGATATACCAAAGACAGAGCTTGATATAGATCAGACTGTAGACAAGACATGCAATAACGGTGGTTGTCTCCAGATAGTGATGGACAGACCGAGGAGAAATACTGTAAAGCTGCTGCTCCTAATGGACTCGGGCGGAACCATGATACCGTACTGCAAGCTTTTAAATGAACTGTTTCAGTCTGTAAATAAATCAAATCATTATAAAGATGTAAAAGCATATTATTTCCATAACTGTATCTATTCTCATGTATACAAGACTCCGGAGTGTGAAAACGGAGACTGGATAGAGACTGAGTGGATGTTCAGGAACCTTGATAAAGACTACAAAGTCATCATCGTAGGGGATGCTGCGATGGCCCCCGAGGAACTCTATGCCAAGGATGGCAACTACAGAGGACCAAACGGCGGATACTCAGGCCATGAGTGGCTCACCATGATGAAAAATAAATACAAGAAAATTGTATGGCTCAATCCCAAGATGGCAGTCGGCAGAGCCCCATGGAGAGAAGCCGAGACAGCCATAAAAGCCATGTTTCCCATGCTGCCTCTTACCGTAGAGGGACTGAACGAAGGCATGGAGATATTAATGAAGAGAAATTAAATATTGCTATATGACAGTAGCACCTGATTTATTTCCGAACCGATGCAACGCGTCGGGAAACTAGCCGTTAACAGCCCGTAACAATACGGCGCATGCGAGCCGTCAAAAACAGACGTCTCGCAACCCTGCACCGCATAGCAACGGTCTGTAAACGCCGGATTTCCCCGCCCGCTAAATACGCATCGTTAATCGTTCGGAAACAAACTCAGGTGCTACTTGCTTGCAAAGGGAAGATAATTAATAACAAAAAACATCCTCTCCATATGCCGGCGCATCGAAAAGGGCATGGAGAGGAAAAATATTTATTTATCTGCAAGGGTGACTTTATTCTTTAGTTAGTTCTTCGAATGTTGTATTTAATACCTGACATAGTTTTTTGATTTCAATATCTGTTACATATCTCTTTTGTGTCTCAATTCTTGTAATAACATTTCTGTCCATATCGCATCCGATTAATTGAAGTTTTTTGGCAAGGTCTCTTTGAGATATTTTCTGTTCTTTTCTGATTTGTATCAAATTTTCACTTATAAGATTTTTCTTGCCTTTTTTTACAACCTCTTGTCTCAAAATTTGCACATATACTACGACAGATAGTGGGTTTGAATGGTTGTAAAAGTGAGACAAATGCTATATAATTTTCGTAATGATATGTTGTAAAAGTGAGACGTATCGTTTGGTATGTTTATAAAAAACTGAAATAAGGGGTGAAAAATGGTAGAAGAATTAGATTTGGGTTTTGATACAGCAGATGGTTATACATCATACTCCACAGGAACAAATAAAAATATAGATACTGTATCTTCAGGAATATTGAATGACAATGTGAAAAAAGTGAGTGAAGACACAGAAAACTTGATTTGCCCTCAATGTGGCGCCAAAAACCATAAGGGATATAAGTTTTGCAAAAAATGTGGTAATCCATTAGCGGCAAATAAAAAGTCGAATGGATATGAAAAAAAATTTTGTACAAGGTGCGGAAGTCAGACGGATGCTTCGTCCGTATTCTGTCCTAAATGTGGTAACAAAATGATGGAAGGTGATTATTTAGGTTGTGTACCTAAGGATTATCACAAGGGATTTTTGTGGTCTCCGGGTAGAATTATTGCTTTAGTTTCAATCATTTTAACATTGATGGCGTCTTTTTTGCCATTTATGACAGTAACAGGATATAATGTGTCGTTATGGAATAAAAATTTTATCTGGCTGACTTTAATAGGAGTATTAATTCTTTTAATTGCTATTCTTGAATTAGTACGAAATTCAAAGAACTTGTCTAAAGATATGATTGCTGTAGGAATAGTTTTTGCTATTGAAATAATTTTTCAATATATATTTAATCTTGAAAGACTTAGTGATTTTGATACTGGTTATGGAAATTATGATTTTAGCGGTTTATTATCTCCGGGTGTTGGTTTTTACATGTTAATTTTATCAAGCATCGGAATGATTATTTCAGGATTTGTAATTAAGTGTGATAACGAAAACGTTTAAATATGTATTAAAGTAAAAAGCAAAAATAAAATAGATTCTATTCTTAGTATTTCG
The DNA here is from genome assembly GCA_902793845.1 of uncultured Lachnospiraceae bacterium. Lineage (GTDB taxonomy): Bacteria > Bacillota > Clostridia > Lachnospirales > Lachnospiraceae > NK4A136. The sequence continues at coordinate 120,054 of CADBFE010000001.1, forward strand.
TTATGAACTAATGAAATATATAGTAAATATGAAAAAATATCCCATTCGACACATTTGCTTGCAACCAGTGTCGGATGGGATATTTTTGTTGTGTATACGATATTTCATCTATAGTTTTATGTAATAGTTCGGCAGGAACAGGAACGTAATGGGTTTAAGTGCAGGAATAAGATCCGTGATGTTGAAGATGACGGGCGTGAATATAAAACACGCCATCAGATAAAACGGAAGTAGGGTGTAGAAAATGACGGGCTTTCTGATGATATGGCAGAGCAGGAAGTTGATAATGCATAAAAATCCGCAATAGCATGTCATGGCTGCGATTTCATATAAGACACCCTCACTGTTGCCACTTAGGATAATACATATCACACCGGCGATTCCAAGCAGGAATGTGGGGATGATTATAGAGAATGCGGAAAAGCGTATATAATTGGTCAGATAATTGCGACGCTCCCTGTAATAATCAAGGACACCGAATACCGCTGCTATATTGATTATCATGGCTATAAGGCCGTTTAAAGAAGATGAGACAGGAGAAAACTCAGCGATGATCCGTGAGCCTCCTTCGCTGCCCTTAAGCTCTGCAAGGCGATCTAAATCCTCTTTATCAAGGATCTCCGAGCTGAATATAAAGTCCCCTTTAAGAGCAAACTGGGATGCATATTCAAGAAAAGTATCCCGGATGTAATCTTCATCGATTCCGGCATCGTAAAGAGCATCCGCAGAACCGGCTTCACTCATAATATTAGCAGCAAGCTCCCTGCTCGTAATCTCATTAAATAAAAGAGAGAAGAATATCTCATTTGTGAGAAACTCAAGGGTAGTATCGGCATTTACAAATGTGGTGATGATACCGTCATCATCGCCGTCGAGTATTTTTGTATAAATATCTGACGGGATCACATATCCGCATGAAATCTTTGTGGTTGCAACCTGATTTTCAAGTTCATCAACATCTTCAAATTCCTCAAATGTAAAGTAACCTTCATATTCATCAATGGCTGCGCGGATGATGTCAGATTCATCATGACGTTTGCCCGTATCCTCGATATGATATCCGATGATGGAGGTAGGATCCTCGTTTTCTTCCGTAGTATGTATAAACATGCAAAAACCACCCACGAGGATCACGAGTATCCATAGCGAGGGTTTCATGACAAACCTTTTGGCGGTGATATAAAACTGTCTGAAAAATAATGATACCGGTCTATTTTTCATAGTTTGAATCCGTCCTTAATCTGATAACGTTTATTAATACAGCCGAAACAGCCAGTAACAGAGAGCATACTATACCGTATGTGACCATACCGGCCTTTGTGATCGATACGCCCTCTATGATCATCAAAAACAGCTTGTGGATATACCATGCAGGGAGAAAAGTCATGATGCTTCTGAATGTTGCAGGGAAAAATGCTGAGGGGATGATGCATCCCGACAAAAGCATGAGGCCGGCAGCAAACATAAAGAATATCATGAGACTCTCCTCACTGTTTTTAATGAGGGAAATAATAAACATGACATAAGCAGATGAAAACAGTGCAAAGATTGCTATGATGGGGATCGCCTTTCCGTATGAAAGGTTTAAGCCCAGCATATTCGTCAGTCCGTACTCATTAAATATGTCATTAAAGTATTTGTCAAAAGCAAAATATACAAGAGAGTATACAGCTGTAAGTGTTACAAACTGAAATACAAAGAAGGAAACAAGGCGGATGATCGTAAATCCGACGATGCCGATACCCCTTGTCTTAAAGCATTTACAGAAAGACGGCTCGTAATCGGAGAGAGCCGGAGTAAAGGCAGATATAACAAGGAAAAGCATAAAAGTAAGTGCCGTAGCTGTATAAAATGATATTGGTGAGTTGGTAGTGGAGAAATCCACCGTTACCCTCTGATATACGGAATTTCTGTGCATGGCATAACTGAAATTGGACATATCTATATCATACATAGCTCCATAGAGAGAGCCGTCAAGTTCCGTATTTGTATAGATGTCATAAATGGCAAGCGAACTTGCCTGTGCAGCTGTTAACAGTCTTGCAAAAGAGTTTACAAGCTCAACACATATTACAGGGATATACTCGGAGTCATCCCTGACTATTATCTTTAGCTCTGCTGTCTGACATGTTTGTATTTTATTGAGATCATCCTGCCCAAGATAAAGGACGGCCAGAATCTGATTATTCTTTATGGCATTTAAAGCTTCATCTTCTTCCATAAATTTGAATTTAAGGAGGTCGCCTGTACCGGCAAACATATTTAGGAGCTTGTTGCCGCCTTCTTTATCATTTTCATTTTTCATAAAGAGACTGCTGGCAGAACCCATTACCTGATCGAGGATATCCTTGGCATATTTAAGGATTGTATTGTCCTCGTCAGGGCAGACTACAGCAATATAATTGGCATCTTTTTCTTTTTCGGTGGGAGAAAGCTTGTCATAGATCCTGTTAAGCATAAAAAGAGTACATAAAGCAAGAAATACCACCAGCAGAAAAACAAGGATCATCTGGGGTATTCTCTTTATGAGAAGTTTAAACTGTAATAAAAAGAATCTGACTGCAATCATGATGTATTAAAAAAGTGAAATCAGTTTATCTACGGGCATACCGGGCTCATGCTCTGTAATATGTCCGCTTTTTAAGATCATATATCTGTCACACAGAGACAGCTCGGCCTCTTCATGGGTAGTTAAGAGGATGGTGCCGCCCTTTTTATTGTACTCTGCAAGGTACTTTGCTATATCCTGTTTGCAGGGCAGATCGAGGGCTGCAGATGGCTCGTCAAGGAGGAGTATCCTCGGTAAGTTGATGAGACCGATGGCAATAGAGAGACGTCGCTTCATTCCGCCAGACAGTTTTGATACGGTTCTTTTTAAATAACTGTCAATACCGAGCATCTGTATGAGATCGCTCTGTATTGTCTTTTTTAATTCACTGCCTGAACCCTTATACCAGAGGAGGAGATTGTCATATCCGTTTAATGTATTTATGAGCGGATTCTCCTGGGGTACATATCCTATAAGTGATGATCTGCCGGAGGCCCTTAAGTTGCATACAGTACCGTCCGGAAATGAGAGAGTGCCCGCAGCAGCTTTTTTTGAGCCGGCCAGTATTGTCATCAGCGTTGATTTACCGCATCCGTTTGCCCCAAGGAGAGCATAGCATTTGCCGGACTCCATGGAGAAACCGATATCATCAAGGATTGTCCTCTTGCCGTAGCTGAAGGATACGTTTGACAGAGTATACATTTGTGTATTTTGTGTCTTTTCAGTACTCATTTTTTTACTTAATAAAAATATTCCTTAAACATATTATAGAGAGGTGATGACATTGCATTTTGCATCAGTTCCTGGCCGAGAGCCTCAAAGTCATCTTCATCCATCTTGAATATCTCGTACTTGGTTCCCTTAGGTCCGGGTACATCATCATCAAGAACACTGATAATAAATGAACCCTTGAATGTTACTGAGTATTTGCCGCTACCGTCACCAAATTGTAATTTGAGTGAATCATATTCAAGGTCAATCTCGGTATCTGTTGATGAGAGAGTACCTTCTGACTCTACGGATATCTTTGAATCTGAACCTTCAAATGACACAGAACCGGATACTTCATACTCTGTAGAATCCATATTGTACATGTAGTCAGCATCCGCTGAAAGTACATTTTCAGAGCCTGAGAACATATTTAAACTGTATGTACCTTCTGTCTGGGTTTTAGTTGATTCTCCGTCGTTTTCAATGATAAGTTCAACAGAATCATCAGGATCGTCAGCATCTCCACAATAGAAATCAAGCATCATTACATCTGTGGGAACGTTTCCACCGAGAAATTCTCCGTATATATCATATTCCAATTCTACGTCTTCAAACTCAAATACGTCATTAAGGGAGAGTGCTACGAGAGTTCCCTTTTTCTCATTGATGTAAACTGTCATGGTAAATTCATCAGGGAAGTATTCATCAATCATGTCTGTTGCATCATCAAACATGTCATCAAACATGTCTTCGATATCGTCATACTCCTTGCCCTGGTATGTCAGATAACGATCCTCTGTTATATCATATTCAGCCATGAGTGATTCAAATAATTTTATGGAAAAAGGACGGAGCCCTTCATAGAAAGTGATGAGAGCCTCCTTTGTCAGTGTTACTTCATATGAGTTGCACTTTACATCTTTGCCATCAATTTCAAATACAGAGTATTCTCCTGTTGATTCAACGGTAATATCGTCATAAAGGTTTACGATGGGCTCAATATATTCATGATTTTCCTTGAAAGGGTTGAAGTCATGCTCTTTAGCTTTTTCATATGAATCAAAAATATTGAATTTAATCTGTTTAAAAATATCAGCCTGTTCAGCCGGTGCTGATCCGAGAGAGCCTGCAAAGTAAGGAGAAGAAAGGATGTCCGAACCAAGCTTTTCCGAGTCAAATGTTAAATATCCTGAGAGGAAATTGTTCTCTGTAAATGATATGTCTGAATCATTAAGGAATACATCAAAGTCAATAAGCTTTGTACCATTAAATTTACCGCCGAGATTCATATATATCTCACGGTTATCCATGTCCACATCCGAGTGAACAGTGAGGCCTGCTCCGTATGCCATGGAGATATCCTGAGGCAGTGAAGCTTTGTCGAGAGTCATATCAAAATCGAGACTGAAAGGACCCTGGATCATTTCATCATACTGGCTCTTTATATCTGAAAATGTTACATATTCTGAATTTTTGGATTCTGTATAGCCTGAAAGTTCGGCTATGATATTGTTTGTACCGAAGGTGTTTACAAAAGCCTTAACAACTCTCTGCTTGGGGGTAGAGAATATATTTGTAAAGAAAAACAGGAATGCATATATACCCGCGCAAAGTATAAGGACCAGAAGTATTATGAGTACTGCAATACCTGCGTTTCCACCAGAGCTTTCCTTATTCTGTTTCTTGGCCTCTTTAGCAGCCGCTTTTGCAGCCTTGGCATCAGCCTTCTGCTGAGCCTTAATCTCCTTTGCGGTCATTGCTGCAATATTTGGAGCGGGAGTATCCGAAACAGAAGTGTGAGAGGGCTCTACAGCAGCAGGGGCATCACTCTCAACAAGGCTGAGGATTTCTTCTTTGACATCCTCGGTTTTAGGTTCTTCTGCTTTTGTTTCATCAGTTTTTATTTCTTCGGTTTTAATTTCTTCAGATTTTGTTTCTTCTGACTTTACTTCCTCTGCTTTGTTCTCTTCAATTTCGGGCATTTTAGCTCCGCAAGATTCACAGAATTTAGATGTTATTTTGTTTTCTTTTCCGCATACCGGACAAAACTGTTTATCACTCATTAATCAATCCTCCCGTAACAAAATATTTAATACAATAACTGTATATATTTACTTTGTTCCACACAAAAATAATTATATCAATTTTTTAGCTAAAATCCAAATAATAGGGATGTTTAACCCGCTAAAGCCTTATTGACTTTTCATTGGATAAAAGGTTATCATAAACATGTCTGAAAAAGGCGGTATTTCACCGCAATTGTTTCCCAAATAAATAATATTTATTTGAAGGTTTTTTAGTATGCAAAAAGAAAATATGGATGGTGTAAACGAAGACCAGTTTATGGCTATTACTCATGTGGACGGACCTATGATGGTACTGGCAGGGCCCGGCACGGGAAAAACTTTTGTGATCACGAGGCGATTACGTTATCTGTGCGAGGATTGTAATATTCCGGGTGAAAATATACTTGTGATAACTTTTACCAAACCTGCAGCAACTGAAATGCAGGAACGGTTTGACAAACTGATGGGGGAAAAATATTACCCGGTTACATTTGGGACTTTTCATGCAGTTTATTATCATATCCTGCGCAGCTGCCCGGGATATGAAGACCTCAATATAGTATCCGAAAAAGAAAAGAGGATATTTCTGAAAACTGTAATCGACAATCTGGGTCTGGAGATAACAGACAGCAGTATCAGGGAGATGATACTCGGAGATATATCAAAAGTAAAAAATGACGGATCCGATCCGGCATCATATTCTGACGGATACTTAAATGCCGAAGAGTTTTCTGCTGTATATGATGATTACTGCAGGATGATGAAGGCAGAAAAAAAGATAGATTTTGATGATATGGTACTTGAGTGTTACAGGCTGTTATCAAATGATAAAAAGTTACTGGAAGAATGGCGGGAAAACTACAAATATATTCTGATAGATGAGTTTCAGGATATTAACAGGATGCAGTTTGAGGTTATCAGGATGATAGCGAGTCCGTTAAACAATCTGTTTATTGTAGGGGATGATGATCAGTCCATATACGGATTTCGCGGATCCGAGCCGGGTATCATGCTTGGATTTCCCGGTGAGTATAAAGAATGTAAAAAGGTTAATCTGAAAAACAATTACAGGAGTACGGCTGATATTCTTGATAAGGCATCAGCCTTTATTAAGCTTAATGAAAAAAGATTTGATAAAAAACTGATATCTGCAAAGGGAAAAGGCAACGATGTATCGATACTTTCATTTAAGACTGCGGAGGCAGAATATGAATTTATATTAAAGGTGATCAGTACGGCAAAGAGAACGGGCTCGTACAGGGATGTGGCTCTTATATTCAGAACAAATATGCTGGCAAGGGTTGTGACCCAGATACTGGCTAAAAACAAAATACCTTACTACTTTAAAGATAAGCCGAGAAGCTTTACGGACCACTTTGCCTGCGCAGATATACTTTCGATCATGAGATTTGCACACGGGGAAAATACAAGGGAAAATTTTTTTAAGTTTATGAACAAACCCGTCAGGTATATCAGCCGTGAACTTATTAAGTATGAGAAAGTCGAACTAAAAATACTCGTTAAATATAAGACTCTTAAACCATATCTTAGAAAAAATATTCAGAAACTCATATGGGATCTGGAGAGAGTCGGTAAAATGGAGCCTTATGCTGCGATCAATTACATACGGAAAGGCATGGGCTACGAGGGCTGGCTGATGAAATATGCGAGAGAAAATAAATATAATCTTGAGGAAATAAGTGAAGTCCTTGATATGATGACATCCGCTGCCATGCAGTATGACTCTTATGAAGCATTTATGGAGTATATAGAGGATTACAAAGAGATGCTCGAGGATGCGGGGGAGGACAATTGTGACGAAGACAGGGTCACAATAATTACAATGCACAGCTCAAAAGGGCTTGAGTATAAAACAGTCATACTTCCGGACTTAAATGAAGGTCTCGTACCTCAGGCTAAAGCCAGACGCAGGGAAGAGATAGAAGAGGAACGCCGTGTATTTTACGTAGCTATGACCAGGGCGAAAGAGAATCTGTTTCTCACTTATCCCGAAAAAAAGGGAAATTATAAAATGAGCCCCAGCAGATTTTTGAGAGAGATAAAATAAAAAAACGGGTGAGGCAATGCCTCACCCATACATTTTACTTAGTTTTCTTCATCTACAAGCTCATCAAATTCAACGGTATCAAGATACTCATCAAATGCATCCGATACCTTTTCATATTCCTCATCATCGCCGATATAGATGAGCTCAGGCTCTGCATCGGGATTGCTCTCGTCCTCTTTATATCCGTAGAGCCATACTTCACCGTCATTGTTCTCACCGTTTTCATCAAGGGGCAGGAGAGCGATGTAGTCTTTGCCTTCACATTCAAAGATTGTGACTATAGAGCATTTAACATCTTTTCCGTCATCGAGGGTGATCGATACGTACATTTCCTCATCTTCGGGAAGATTTTCAATTGGTCCGTTATTTTTATTCTTTGCCATAATTATTCCTTTCATACTGGTTGGTTGATAAACTTAATAAGATTTTATCAGTAATATTGCTCTTAGTCCATCTCTCTCGTAATATTCTTTACCCATTTATATTTCATATAGTGATGGTAAACGGCAGGGATTTTTACAAACTCATCGAGAGTCAGGATAAAGGCTACCACGAGGACAGGGGCATTAAATACAAATGCTGCCAGGGCACCCATGGGGACAACCACTGCCCATAATGTGATCACGTCGCAGAACATGCCAAATTTAGTATCTCCTCCGGCCGGGAAGATACCGGCTATGATAGTTGAGTTTAACGAATTGCCGATTATATAATAGCATGCCATAAACAGCATCCACTTAAGATAACGCCTGGCAACTACTGTCATGCTGATCGCATTTATATCCACCAGATGAAGGACGATGGGGATGAGTACCATGATAAAGAGTCCTGATCCAATACCTATAACAATCGAAAATCTCGTATACTTACCGCCGAGTCTCTTGGCCTCATCAAGTTTACCGCTGCCGAGCAGTCCTCCTATGATAATGCCGACGGCTGCAGCTACGCCCCAGCAGAAGCTTGCCACCATGGACCTGACTATGTAATGCCGACGGCTGCAGCTACGCCCCAGCAGAAGCTTGCCACCATGGACCTGACTATGCTGGCGATAGAATTGGCAGCAACAGCATCATTTCCAAGATGACCGAGTATTACCGAGTACATAGTCACACCGCAGCCCCAGCCCAGCTGATTTATGAGAAAAGGCACTGTATATTTTCTGTAATCTCTTATGAGTATTTTGTCATTACGCTTAAACAGCGCTCTCATATCATATCCGGGTACTTTATATCTGAAAATAAAATAGATAACAAGTACGACTTCAAATATTCTCGCACATACAGTAGCGAGAGCAGCTCCCTTTATACCCATACGTGGCACCGGACCTATACCGAATATAAATATCCAGTTAAGCAATATGTTGACTACAACCGCAAGAGATCCGATCACAGAGCTAAGGAGCGGTCTGTCGCATACTTTAAGGGCACCGAAATATACCTGGGATATACCGGTCAGGAAATATGATGCGGCTACTACTCTAAGATAATCAGCACCCGGCTTTACCAGGGTCACATCATCGGTAAAGAAATACATAACCTGCTCGGGAAAGATAAGGGACACAAATGAGAACAGGAGTCCAACCATCACAGAATAACGGAGTGCCATGATAACGATTTTCTCAACACTCTTAATATCATTTTTGCCCCAGTACTGGGCACCCATGACGTTAAATCCGCTGACGAAAGCACCGAAAAACAGGCTGTAAACAAATGCCATCTGAGTCGCAAGTGATACGGCTGACATGGCGTCCTGTTCCAAAAATCCCAGCATAAATGCATCCGAGGCACTGACAAGAGAAGCCATCAGGTACTGGAAAGAAATAGGGCCTACTATTTTTAATAATTTTTTATAATCATTGTTTGTATTCATATCATTCACCTGTATTTAGCATTTTACTATTAATTTGATTTTATTAATATCATATGTATGCAAAAAATATCAGAAATTATGATAAAATAATTAATTAATTATAATTTATGAAAAAAGGTTACAGGTCATGGGAGAGGATAAAACCGTAACAGCTCATCAGACTGCGTTATGGAAAGTTGTATTAACTTTAATAGCAGAGACGCTGCTTTTTATATTTTTGATTTATACTGTATTTAATTTCGTCAAGGTAATGGATATTTTCCTGATTCTTATTACCATGTTTTTTGTGGCATTCCCACTTATCTCAGAAAAATATTTATCACTTCAGATTAACGGTATGCTGTTTGTCGCAACGCTTGTATATGCATGCGGTAATATAGCCGGCACCATATTCTGTCTCTTTGCCAGAACACTCTGGTGTGACAAGCTCATGCACTGCTTTGCGGGTTTCCTGTTTGCCTCCCTTGGATATTATCATTTATGTTTTCAGAAAAAATGTGAAATGAGAATGATAAATAAGAACATATTCGCTTTTTCTTTTTCGATGATGGTTTCTGTACTCTGGGAGATGGTACATATTCGCTTTTTCTTTTTCGATGATGGTTTCTGTACTCTGGGAGATGGTAGAATTTACCGTGGATACCATGTTTCATCTTGATATGCAGTTCGATACGTATGTCAATGAAATCAATACTCATTTAATATCTGACAGTTTTCGCGTGGTTACCCACATAAATAACATAACTGAAACGGTTGTCGGGGATACTGTATTTCAGGGTTACCTTGATATAGGACTCTTTGATACTATGTATGACCTCATAATGGGTGCGGCAGGCGCTCTTGTGCTTGTAATCTTTACTTGTATAGACAGGGACCGTCACCCCCTTGCCGTACTTAAGAGCAAAAAAGAGTAAAGGGGAACAAAATGGAAATAAATATATCAGGTGTCAATAAAAAATATGGCAAAAAGACAGTTTTAAACAACCTTGAACTGACCGGAACTTCCGGAGACTGCATAGGTATAATAGGACGTAACGGTACAGGTAAGTCCACACTCCTGTCAACACTTGCAGGTGTGATCAGACCTGACAGCGGCTTGTTTATGATCGACGGGCAAAATGCTTTTACAAATGATACTATCCGTCATAGTGATTTATGATCGACGGGCAAAATGCTTTTACAAATGATACTATCCGTCATAGTGAGGTGGCCTATGTGCCTCAGGGGACACCGTTGATTGAGGAACTGTCAGCCCTTGATAATCTTAAGATGTGGTATGACGCAGATGATATGAAGAAAAGCCTTGAAGACGGTTTTTTACATCTCCTTGGCATTAATGATTTCCTTGATGTGACTGTAAATAAAATGTCAGGTGGTATGAAAAAGAGGCTTTCGATAGGATGTGCCATAAACAACAATCCTTCAATACTGCTTCTTGATGAGCCGACGGCAGCTCTTGATATCATTTGCCGTGAAGCCGTATATGATTACTTTAAGGCCTTCCGTGAGAAAGGGGGCATACTTATCATAGCCACCCATGTGATACATGAGATATCAAAGTGTTCAAAGACGTATATCCTTAAAGACGGCAGCCTGAACCCTTATACATTTAATGATGATGTTTCGGGTCTCCTTAAAGAAATATGAATACAGGAACTTATTTTAAAGGTCAGTTAAAAAGAATATCGAAACTCTTTCCCGGGATATTTGCATTATCTGTTGTCTTT
>CADBFE010000002.1:0-7117 GCA_902793845.1 uncultured Lachnospiraceae bacterium
TACGCTAAAAGCATGTGAAGACAGGATGTCTGAGATTCGAAGTGAAATGCCTGATTATGAAGTGATATTTGAAAAAATTGATTACAGCGTGGAAAATGCCATTTTTGATAATAAAGAGGATAAATAAAAATGAGTAAGAAGATTATATGCCCAAGCTGCGGCGGAGAATATGAAGAGCATCTTGTGAGATGTCCGTACTGTGGAACGGCGACTCTTAACGCTGAAGAAAATGAATATATGGGTAAGCTCGAGGATGTCCGCAAAGATCTTGAAGACTACAGCGGCGAAGGAGAGAAGCAGGTAAAGAGTAAAGTAGGTAAGACAATCATTATTGTTATTCTTGTAATGATCATCATTGCAACGGCTATATTAGGAAGTATTTGTTTAGACTGGCTTGGCAGGCAAAGAGACAAAAACAACAGAAAAGATGAATTTTTAAATAATCAGGGCATTACAACAAGTATGCTCGAGGAGACATATTATGAAATGTGAAAATTGTAAACGTGAGATGGGCATAGAGGATTTAAAGTGCCCTTATTGTGGCGCGGACAATCCGTTTGCCGTGAAGCATGAGCAAAACATGCAGGAGTATAAAAAGAGATATGACAAGACCGGCAGAGATGTCATAGACTCTGCCAAAAAAACAGGTAAACTCAGCAAAAAAGCTTCTGTTATCGTTGTTCTTATTTTGGGAATCATCATTATGATGATGATAGCTGCCAATAACTATGCGGATCATGATTACAGTGAGAAGGAAAAGAAAGAGGCAAATAAAAATCCTGAAGAAAATATGGCCGTGATAGATTCTTTACTTGAAAACGGAGAATATACGGAGTGCGACAGCTTTATAAAATCTCACGACATCATGGACTATGATGCCGAAGAGTACGATGACCTTGACGGATTTGCATATCTTCTTGATGATTACACGGAGTGCATTCAATATCTTGAGCAGTTAATCTATTGCGTTTACGGCGAGGATTACTGGGACTATTTTGATTTATACAACAAAGAATTTTGCATGTACATAGACTCATTTTATAATGCATATGAAACACGGCTGGACCACCCAAGCTGCGCAAAATACCGGGAAGAAATGATCGATATGGAATATGACCTGAGGACAGCCATGATGGTATATTTTAATATGACAGAGGAAGATGTTGCGGATTTTGTTTCTCTCTCAGAGGGCCAGAAGATGTTGAAGATTGAGGAAATCCTGGGTATCGGGGAGGAAAAAGATAATGAAGAATAATAAAGCCGCAAATATAATTATGAATATTATAATAGTTGTTCTTTGCATATTCTGTTTCTTATCATTTATCTATATGACAGGTTCGTTTAAATATGCGAAAGAACAGGGAGAGAAAAAGTCTTCTGAAAGTGATCCGGGTGGAATAAATTATGAACTGGAACATGGTGCTTATGAACATGTGCTTAGTTCGTATTATACAAAGAGGCTTTACGATTATGAAGCACCGGAAGGATATGAGTATACCTATAAGATAGGCGAGTACTGCCATCTTACATTTATGTCAAAAATATATGAGGCACAAGGTGATGAGGCGAAAATAAAACTCTGCGAAGAAAAAAGAGAAGCAGTGAAGGAAGAGCTCGACTCATATTCATATATTTCAGATGAAGTAGACGGGCTGTTTTCAGGAGAAAAATAATCAACTGATACTATAAAGTAAAAAGGGAAAAACATGGGCGAATTAAAAGGTGTACATTACGACGCATTCATCAGCTACAGACACTGTGAGCTGGACAGCTTTGTGGCAGAGAGGCTTCACAGAAAACTTGAAAATTTCAAACTGCCAAAATCTGTCCGGAATAAAGTAAAGGACGGAAAGACAAAAATCTCAAGGGTATTCAGGGATGTGGATGAGCTTCCGCTTTCTGAAAATCTTTCTGACCCTATCAGCAATGCCCTTGCCAATTCCGATTATCTGATTACAATCTGTTCTCCAAGATATCTTGAATCAAGATGGTGCATGAAGGAGATAGAGGAGTTTTTGCAGATTCATGACAGGGACCATGTCCTCGTGGTGCTTGCCGACGATGAGCCGTGCAATTCGTTTCCTAAGATTCTCATGTATTCCGAGATTACCCATACTGATGAAAACGGTAATACAGTCACAGAGAAAAAGGAACTTGAACCCCTTGCAGCCGATACGAGAGGAGCAAATAAGAAAGAAATATTAAAGGCCATGGATACGGCGGTTATTAAAATATGTGCTGCCATATTTGGGCTTAATTATGATGACCTTAGACAGCGTCACCGTGAGGAAAAGATAAGGAAGTATACAGCCATATACGGTGGCATTACTCTTGCAGTTCTTGGCATAGCTGTATTTGCATCTGTCATGCTGATTAAAATCAGCCGTCAGAACCAGCTTATCGAGAGCCAGTACGCAGAGCTTACGGACAGGTTTGCCGGTACCATGGCCCTTGCCGCAGACAAGCTGATGGGAGAGGGCAGACGTATGGATGCGATATATGCTCTCAGAAGCGTGCTCCCCGATAATACGGATACTCCATACAACCCTGATGTGTTGAGACGTTTGTACAGCTGTCTCAATGTATATGGCGGTGGGGATCAGTATGCACCGGTGATGGCTTACGGCATGGATTCCATGATTAGCGGATTCAGTGTTTCGCCAAACGGAGAATATCTATTAATCAACGACAACCTCAAAATTTGTGTTTATGAGATTGAATCAGGTGATCTTATCTGGACAAAAGAAGGAAATGACAAATATTCATTTGACATATTCTATGCAGGCTTTGTCGGCAACGACGGACTGATTGTTTTTGAGGGAGGCGAAGCCTATTATACGACATTAAAAAAGGACGAGAAGCTTGTAGAGTACGACTGGGATGACCCATCATATTATCTTTTCTCCGAAACATCAAGTGACGACGCAGCAGTTGTATTTGCCAATGATGTTATTCACGGAGTAGGAGAAGACGGAGAAATTCTTTTCGAGATAGATCCTGCAAAGTATTATAAAACAGATAAGGTTTATATATCTGATGCGGAAGTTTATGGAGACATGTTCGCAATGACATTCACTGATGAGGATAGTTATTACGTGTATGTCGGAGATATTCATACAGGAGAGAAGATAATCTCTCTTTTTGACTATGCTTTGGTAGAGGCAACTGTAGAACTGACAGAGGATTATATTTATATCGCTGTTTCCGGGTATACTGATGATTCATTTAATTTAAGCACAGAATTCTACAAGATTGATATTACAAACGGTACAACTATGTGGATTCAGAAGATGGATGCATTTATGACCCATGATATTATGATTGATGAGGATTATGTATACATCTATGATATGTATTCCGTATACGTTTTTGAGAAGAAATATGGTACAAAAGAGAACAGCTTTAATACCAGTGAGATTATAGATTCATGCTGGCTTTGTGATAATTGCCTGTATTATCTTCTGGCTGATGGCAGTGTTCATATATGCGATTATCAGTCTAATTATGAGAATTATGATTTTTATACATTTGCTCCCACAGAATTTATTGCCCAGTCCCAGTATGTAAACGGCGAGCTGCTGATTCTTTTCTCGATGTCGAATGACGTAATCAGATACAGCATGGAGAAGGGACCTGATGTAAAAATCCTTAACGAAGAAGTCGATTATGATTACCAGGATTACGAAATGGTTGTTGATGAAGTTAGTGATATCGAGGGCGTAAACATCGGTCTTGTTGAAAATGCATTTTATTCCGATGATGAGAAATATATACTTGTTGCAAACAGCAACCGTACAGTTCAGATAATCGATTCTGACAAAGAAGAAGTCATCTCAAACCTTGAAGTTGAAAATGCGGATTTTATTTCATTCGAGTATTATGATACGACTGAAGGCTACATCATAGGTACTTACTACGAGTCGTATATACTTGATGACAACTTTGATATTATCTGCGAGACAACAAGGGTGTATACAGAGAAAAAGGATAACCTGATTATGTATGCATATCTTTCATACATAAAAGCACCTTTCTATTCATATGAAGAGATTATCGCAATGGCCGATGAGTATCTCGGTGACTATGAACCGGACGAGGCTACAAAGCTCAAGTACAATATGCAGTAAAAATAGGAGAGACAAACGTGTCTGCTGATAACAGAAAAACATCAAAGATTATAATAATAGTTATTTCAGTGTTTGCCGTCATTACAGTCGGAATATTGGGATTTACAGCTTATAGAAAATTTTTCGATTCCGCATATCAGAAGATGGATGACGGATTCAGGGTCAAGATGCTGGTGGTAGGTGACAGTATAGGATACGGCGCCGGCGCATCTGACGAGTCCCACTACTGGTCAAACCTTGTCTCATATTATGTACAGGACAGATATGGATGTCCGGTGACCATGGTCAATGTATCCCTCGGCGGCAATACATCCTATGCAGGATATGTGAGGACTCTCACCCCTGACGAGGACAGGGTATACGACCTGGTATTTATATGCTTTGGAGCCAATGACAGGTTAGAGGATCTGGGGCTTCACTATGAGACTGTCATACGTGCCATTAAGAGTATGTATCCCAGGGCATCGATTGTGCCTGTGCTTCAGTCATGCCTTTATAAAGAGCCGGAAAAGATTGAGGTCATTAAAGAACTGGCAGAGTATTACGGCCTGCCCATTGTCGATACAGTCACGCCCTGTGAGGCAGAATATGAGAAATATACCGAGGACGGCACCCATCCAAATGATGCAGGATATCAGGTGTTTTTTGAGGAGATAATGAAAGTCATAGAGCCCAGGGTAGAGGAGCGTTACGGACTTGATCCTGAAGTTCCCGAGCCTCTCTATGAAGAGTGCGGCGTATTTGATACCTTTAATTACATCCCGGCAAGCGAGTTTAAGAGGGAAGGCAATACCTTCAGCATAGAACTCTCTATTGATGCAAAGGTCATGGGTATTGATTATGATATTTATGACGGCACCAATTACAGCAAGATCTATATTGACGGTGAGGGCTATATTGTGTTGGACCGTACAAATTCAAGCGGAATAGTTCAGCGTCACATATTTATCGTTAATAACTGGAAAGCCGGGGAGAATGTGACTATAGAAAAAGAACTTGCCATAGTCTTCCCTGATACCGAGGCCGGTACTGCCCAGGCTGATACCTTCCGGGGGATTACATTCAGCGGTGTGGAACTCACCGGCAGGGGAGATGATTAACCCGTATTGCGTTTGATACGCTGTTATATTATAATGTGATTTTGGTGGCGAAAGTATGAGATGCCACCTTTTAATAAGAAAGGACAGGTTATAAAAATGAGCGAAAGCACGAAAAAATCCGGCGGAAACAAGTGGACATGTGCCGCTATTCCCGCACTTTTACTTCACTGTAGTATAGGTACTGTTTATTGCTGGGGTACATTCTCAAAGGAAATCGGAGAATATATCTACGGCGCAGAGAATTTCCAGGCACATGCAACAGCTGTACAGTGGGCGTTCTCCCTTGCAATCTTCTTCCTCGGCATGTCAGCAGCATTCCTTGGCGACGTTGTTGAGAAGGATATTCATAAGTCTTCGCTCATCGCTACGATATGCTTTACAGTAGGTATGGTTGGTACAGGTGCAGCCATCCTGCTTAAGTCACTTCCCCTTGTATTCCTCTTCTACGGATGCATCATGGGTATCGGACTTGGTACAGGATACTTAAGCCCCGTTAAGACACTGATGCTCTGGTTCAAGGACAGAAAAGGTCTTGCAACAGGTCTTGCCGTTGCAGGCTTTGGTCTTGCAAAGGCTATAGCAACACCTGTAATGCAGATGTTACTTAATAAATTCGACAACAACCCTGCATACATGTTCTTTATCATGGGCGCTGTTTACTGCGTGATGATGTTTATCGGACATCTTCTCCTCAAGAAGCCTGCAGACTGGGTTGAGGCTCATGACGAGAAGGGCGGTATCGGAGAGTTCTTTGCACAGCTTGGCAGAAACTTCAAGCTTGCATTCTCAAACAAGACTTTCATCGGTATCTGGATCATGTTCTATATCAATATTACATGTGGTCTTGCACTTATCTCTCAGGAGAAGGCAATATTTAACTCTGTAGGACTCAGCCTCGGTGTGGCAGCTACGCTTGGTTCTGTTACAGCCATCGCCAATGCGGCAGGCCGTCTCGGATTTTCTGCATGGGCTGATATGTTCAAGGACAGAAATACTATCTACAAGATAATCTTCCTTCTCTCAATCGGATTTACCGCAGCAGTTGTACTTACAAACGGTATCCAGGGCGAGATCGTCGTTCTCTGTGTCGGACTCCTTATCATGGTAAACGCAGGATACGGCGGCGGTTTCTCAAATGTACCTACACTTCTCTCTGACCACTTCGGTATGAAGAGCATCTCTGCAGTACACGGTATGTGCTTATCTGCATGGGCTATGGCAGGACTTACAGGTAACCAGCTTGCTACATTTATCGTAAAGCATGTAGGCGAGTATACAGACAAGACTCTTGCAGACGGTACCGTGGTATCTGTTAATACTCAGGGATATCAGACAGTGCTCTATGTGACACTTGCTCTTTATGTAATAGCTGCAATCGTTTGCTTTACAATGATCCCCAAGAAAAAGGCAGCTCCCGAAGAATAAATTTAAACAGTAATATTTTTAAGCCCGGCTATATGCCGGGCTGTTTTTATGTCATCCCCATCAGACTTGAATAACCTATGATAAAAGATTATTATAATTATGTGATAAAAAGGGGCATTGTATGTTTTTTTAGAGGAGATGTGGCTAATATGCAGACGTTTTTTTATATTGTAGACAGTATTGAAGGCGATTATGCAAATCTAAAGAGGACGGATATCGAATCCGATGAGCTTAAGCTTGTAGCTTTAGCCCTGCTTCCGCCGAATATTACGGAGGGGTGTACCCTTAAATATGAGATGATGCAGTATTTTATGGAGCAGTAGTAAGTATGTCTGAGAGATCTGGATTAACGGAAATATTCAAAAAAAGGGATAATCAGTCTGATGATATGGACCTGCTGATGCATGTCATCAAGACCATGCACAGCTTTGCGGTAAAGGGAGATTACGTATCCCCCGAGGATCT
>CADBFE010000002.1:7156-65950 GCA_902793845.1 uncultured Lachnospiraceae bacterium
GAGTGGAGTATCCCCGAGTTTCCCCATCATAAAAAGCATATTATTCTGTACTGCCACGGAGGCGGATACACCTGCGGCAATCTTAATTACGCCAGGATATTATCCGGCAAGCTTGCGTTAAATACAGGCTTTGAGGTTTTATCCTTTGCATACAGACTGGCCCCTGAGAATCAGTACCCGGCAGCCATCGAGGATGCCATGAAGGTATGGGATTATCTCATGTACAGAGGATACGGAGCCTCCGATGTGATCATTGCGGGAGATTCCGCAGGAGGCAACATGGCCCTTGAGATATGCATCAGTTTAAAGGATATGGAGAGAAAGATGCCTAGAGCCCTTATCCTCATGAGCCCGTGGACCGATATGAGCATGTCGGGATCTTCATATAAAGTCTGGAAGGAGAAAGATCCCATGCTGAATGAAGATTATATCAAGGCAGTAAGGGGCGCGTACGCCGGAGAGAAGGCTGACTTTAAAAATCCTTCCTTAAGTCCTCTCTTTGCAGATTTAAACGGACTGCCCCAGACCATGATACAGGTAGGCAGCAACGAGATCCTGAGATCAGATAGCGAGAGCCTGGCCAAGAAACTGCGCCAGTGCGGCATATTGGCGAGACTTGAGGTATATAAAGGCGGATGGCATGTATTTCAGCAGATGCCCCTGCCAATCTCTGCGAGAGCCATGAAAGAAATAGGTGATTTCACAGGAGAGATCATCAGATAATCACGATATTAAAAGCAAGGAAGTAAAGGTTTTGGAACAGGACAACTGGTACCATCTTGACAATGTAGCAAAAATATTTTTGGCAAATCATAACAGGCGTGATACGAGAACCATGCGTATCAGCTATACACTCTTTGAGGACGTTGATCCCGATATCCTAAAGGAAGCGCTACTGAAGACCATAAAGAGCCTCAGGCACTTTCAGGTGAGGATCAGGCGCGGACTTTTCTGGCATTATGTGGAGCCTACGGATGTACTGCCGGAGGTCACCGAGGAGTCAGACAGACCGTGCCCGGAACTCTACGGCAAAAATTACAGAGGCGTCCTCCACTATAAGGTGACATACTATCATAATCGTATTAATCTGGATATGTTTCATGGTATAGCAGACGGAACAGGTGCCATGGAATTTCTCAATACCATCGTCTATAACTATCTCACATATAAATATCCTGAGGATATGAAAGGCGTCGTATTAAACAGCGAGGCCGATCAGGAGTCCAGAAATGTAAACAGCTATCGCCAGTATTATGAGCATTCCGATTCATTCAGGGTATCGGGTGACTCTACAGGCAAGGCGTATCATGTCCACGGCCTTAAGCTCCCTTACGAGCAGCTCCAGTTCTTTGAGGTCCACATGAATGTAAAGGAAGTGATCGCAAAGAGCAAGGAGTTAAAAGTATCTCTGACCAGCTACATAGGAGCAAAACTCATGATGGCCCTCCACAGTGATATGCCGGCCATGGCTAAAAAGATGCCGATAACCATATCCATGCCTGTAAACCTGCGCAATTATTTCCCTTCAGAGACGGCGCGAAACTTTTTTAACAGTGTATCGGTGAGTCATATATTTACGGGGGATGAGACCTTAGAGTCCCTTGCTCTTGAGTATGATGCCAAGTTCAAGGAGCGTTTAAAGAAAGAAAACCTGACAGAGCAGATGCACAACTTTGAGAGAATAGAGCATATCATGTTTACCCGTCTCGTGCCCCTTGCCATAAAGCAGCCTGTCGTTAAATATTTCTCCCGCAAGAGTGCCAAGACGGTATCGGCAGTCATATCCAACATGGGTGCCATAAAGCTTCCTGTCCCAATGTCAGAAAAGGTCAAGGAAGTATCGGCATACTGTGCATCAGATGATATTTTTATTGTGGTAAACAGCTACGGAGACGACCTGGTCATGGGTATCAGTTATCCGTATCAGGCTACAGGTGTATTAAAGACTTTCGTCAGGAGCTTTCATGATGACAGTAGCGAGATACGCGTAGCGGCAACGGAGGTAGTACGATGAAGATATGTCCCCATTGCAAAGTAAATATAGAAGGTTCGGTCCAGATATGCCCTTTATGCCAGAATTATCTTGAGGGCGAGGATACGCCGGACAAGTGGCCACATGCCACCCAGCTAAAAAAACAGTCGCTCCTTTACAAGATCCAGCTCTTTATCATGATAGCGGCGGCCATGGTCTGCCTGTCCCTTGATTTTATGATGGATTTATCCGGAGACCTTCACTGGAGTCTTTTGGTGGTGTCCGCTGTTATAGCAGTGCAGTTAACCATACGTCATATATTCAGGACATGGTTTAATTTATCAAGAGCCATATCCATATCGATATTTTATGTCAGCGTCCTTTTGATGATACTGTTTGCCTATATAGGATTATGGAATGTATGCATACTGATCATACTCCCAATACTCTGGACGACCCTGCTTGTCATAGACCTGATCCTCGTATTTCTTGATAAATCAGGCAATGCCATGGCATATCTGCTCATAGTATTTTTCGTAAATATTTTCTTTTACTGGCTCGTGCTCTCTGTCACAAAAGAGGCTCATATCGTATGGTCTATCAGTCTGATGATCACGGCTGTTGCGCTCATTGCCATAGCTGTATTTAAAAACAAGAGCATGATCCGCGAGATCCAGAAGAGACTCAGCATGTGATTTTTTCTTATTAATATTTATGATGCGATTATTTGAATCTCCCCTCCGGTCATTTAGCTGGTACGGAGAACTTAAAAATAAAATAGCCGGTGACAGGCCGTTTTCTGCAAAACTGACCGGGCCGTCCGGCACCGAAAAATACCATATCCTCGACAGCCTGTCAGGTGACGGTGGCAATGTCATCGTCGTAGTTGAAAACGATCTGCGGGCCAGGGAAGTCCTTGAGGATTTCAGATTTTTCAGAAAAGACGTTATTTATTTTCCGCCCAAGGATATGATTTTTTACCAGGCTGATATAAACGGCCGGAGCCAGATCATCGACCGTATGAGAGCATTAAAGGCAGTGACAGGTGACAAAAATGTTTCTGTCGTCACCACCATGGATGCCCTTATGATGCCCATGATGCAGGCTGATATATTAAAGTCGTATACACTGACTCTTAAAAAAGGTGATGTAGCCGAGACATCGGCATTGGCTTTAAAGCTCATATCCATGGGATATGACAGGGCAGGTCAGGTAGAAAACCCGGGCGAGTTTTCCATAAGGGGTGATATCGTTGATATATTTGATATCACGGCTGACAATCCCTACCGTATAGAACTCTGGGGTGATGAGATCGAGTCGGTCAGGCTCTTTGACGCCCTGTCCCAGCGGTCCATAACGGATATCCCCGGGGATGAGGAGATATCGATAATGCCGGCTAAGGAGCTGCTCTTAACGACGGCCCTTAAGGAAGAGGGCTTTCACGGGATACAGCTCGATGCAAAAAAAGCCATAGAGACATTCAGGGATAAAGGCGAGAGCGAGGCGGCCTTCAGGGTTCAGACCACTCTTGATGAGATGAGAGTCGAGCTCCTTGAGACCGAAATAGGCATAAATCTCGACAGCTATATCCATTACTTTTTTAAAGATACGGGATCGTTTCTCGATCTCTTTGATCCGAAAAATACTACAGTATTTTTAGACGAGCCGGAGCGTGTCATGCTCCACGGTACAAACGTGGAGTTTGAGTTTGGCGAGAGCATGAAAAACCGCCTTGAGAAAGGCTACGCCCTGCCCGGCCAGCTTTCTATATTAAAGCCGTCATCAGAGATAGCATCAAGGCTCCAGAAGATGAAGCTTATAGGTATATCCGCATTTGTGGAGACCGGAGATGTCTTTTCATACGATGAGTATGACGCCGTCACCACCAGGTCCATAAATGCATATACAAAAGGTTTTATCAAAACAGCCGGTGAACTTGATGCATACAGAAAAAAAGGCGGACGCATCGTAATCGTATCTCCGTCAAGGACAAGGGCAAAGCGTCTTGCCCAGGATTTCCTCGATGAAGACGTGATAGCCAGCTATACGGAGGATGAGGACAAGATCCTCCAGAAAGGCGAGATATATACATTTTACGGGCATCTTAGCAAGGGCTTTGAGTATCCGGAGCTCGGATTTATGGTTATCTCCGAGTATGACATATTCGGCCGGGAAAAGTCCGGTAAAAAGCGCAAGGCAAAATATGCTCCCGGTCAGCGTATATCCGGCATCGATTCCCTGAAAGTCGGCGACTACGTGATCCAGGAAAATCACGGCCTCGGTATATACAGGGGTATCGAAAAAGTCGAGGTGGAAAATATCCGCAAGGATTACATGAAGATAGAGTACAAGGACGGCGGTATATTATACGTCCTGGCATCAAACTTTGATGGCGTATCGCTCTATGCTTCATCAGATACAAAGCAGCCCAGGCTTAACAAGCTCGGCAGCGCCGAGTGGAACAAGACCAAGGCAAAAGTAAAACTGGCTGTAGCCGATATGGCCAAGGAACTTGTGGAGCTCTATGCCCACAGGAGAGAAAAATCCGGCCATGTCTACGGTAAGGATACCGTATGGCAGACTGAGTTTGAGGAATGCTTCCCCTACGAGGAGACGGCAGATCAGCTCGCAGCCATAAATGCTACCAAGGCAGATATGGAGAGTGACAAGATCATGGACCGCCTTATCTGCGGAGATGTAGGCTTTGGCAAGACTGAGGTCGCCATAAGAGCGGCTTTTAAGGCTGTCCAGGAGGGTAAACAGGTGGCATACCTTGTGCCCACCACGATCCTGGCCCAACAGCATTTTAATACGTTTAAGGAGCGGTTTGCGCCCTATCCCATAAAAGTAGCCATGCTCTCAAGATTTTGCACTGCAAAAGAGATAAAAATGGTTACAAAGGACTTAAAATCGGGTATGATTGACATAGTCATCGGTACCCACAGACTCCTGTCCAAAGACGTGGAATTTAACGACCTCGGACTCCTCATAATAGATGAAGAGCAGCGCTTTGGCGTATCCCATAAGGAAAAGATAAAGCAGCTTAAGGAGACCGTGGATGTACTGACCCTGACAGCGACTCCGATCCCAAGGACTCTCCATATGAGTCTTATCGGTATCAGGGATCTGTCACTCCTTGAAGAGCCGCCCCAGGACAGGCTCCCTATCCAGACGTATGTCATGGAGTACAACGAGGAGATGGTCAGGGAAGCCATAGTCAGGGAACTTGCAAGAGACGGGCAGGTCTACTACGTATATAATTACGTAAATGATATAGAGCGCGTCACGGAGAATCTTAAAAAGATGATCCCCCAGGCCAGGATAGCATTTGCCCACGGCCAGATGAACGAGTCTGAGCTGGAGGTCATCATGATGGAGTTTGTAAATCATGAGATAGACGTCCTCGTATCCACCACCATCATAGAGACCGGCCTTGACATACCCAATGTCAACACGATGATCATCCATGACAGCGACCGTATGGGTCTCTCCCAGCTCTATCAGCTAAGGGGCAGAGTCGGCAGGTCAAACCGTACATCGTATGCATTTCTGATGTACAGGAGAAATAAAGTATTAAAAGAAGTAGCCGAAAAACGCCTTTCTGCGATAAAAGAGTTTACGCAGCTCGGCAGTGGTTATAAAATAGCAATGAAGGATCTCGAGATAAGAGGTGCCGGAAATGTCCTCGGCAAGCAGCAGCATGGTCATATGCAGGCTGTGGGATATGAGCTCTACTCAAGGATGCTTGAGGAGGCTGTATCCGATGTAAAGGGCGAGGAGATAAAGCGGGCCAGGACGTCTACCGTGGATCTGTCGGTTGATGCTTATATCCCGGCATCGTATATCGTAAACGAGAGCCAGAAACTCGATATGTACAAGCGTATAGCTGCCCTTCGTACACCGGAGGATGTATCGGATATGACTGACGAGCTTCGGGATCGTTTCGGCGATGTGCCGAGGGAAGCGGTAAACCTCATCAGGATCGCGGAGATAAAGCAGAGAGCTGCAGAGCTTAATATAAATGAACTGAAGGGCCACTTTGGCTCTGTCAGGGTGATCATGTATAATGACGCTCCGGTCACAGTTGAAAATATACCCGTATTCTTAAATGAGTACGGCGGGCTGCTCAGATTTAAGCCTCAGGGTACTCCTGAGTTTCGTCTGACGTATGACCCTGGGGTTTTAATAGAAGAAAACGAAGAGTTACTGTTGCAAAAGGTCACAGAGCTTCTTGATACCATGAAGATGCTCTATGAACCTGTGATTTACAACTAATAACAGGAGGGTTTTAATGAATTTTGTTTGTTCGGAAAGAAATGGGAAGGCGACACCGTTTGGAAAGCATGGCAGACTCCATGTGGACGGCAGACATCTTGTCGATGAAAATGGCGAGGTGGTAGCACTCCACGGTATCAGCACCCACAATCTGAATTATTATCCTGAATATGTCAACGAGGACGCATTCACCCAGTTTTCCGACGAGTACGGCGTGGATATCATGCGCCTCGCCATGTATACACAGACGGCAGACGGTGTGCCCGGATATTCAGATACAGATGACGAGGGCCGCAGAAAGCTCGAGGAACTGATGCTCACCGGCGTCCGTATATGTGCATCCCTTGGTATATACTGTATCGTGGACTGGCATATACTCTTTGATTACAATCCAAAGATGAATGAGGATATGTCTGCAAAATTCTGGAACAGCATGGCTCTCAGACTCCGTGATTATGACAATGTGATCTTTGAGATATGCAATGAGCCCAACATGAATACGGAGACAGGGGACAAGGCCACGTGGGATGATATCAGGGATTATGCCCATCATATCATTGATGTCATCAGGGATATCGATGAGACCAAGGTCATCATTGTAGGTACTCCCATCTGGTCCCAGCGGGTGGACGATGCGGCTGACAATCCTCTTGAGTATGATAATATAATGTATACACTTCATTTCTATGCGGATTCTCACAAGGACGAGCTCCGTGGCCGCATGAAATATGCCCTTGATAAAGATCTGCCCATATTCGTCACCGAGTTTGGTATCTGCGATGCATCGGGCAACGGTCCCGTCAACGATACAGAGACAGATATCTGGCTTAAGGAACTTGAAGCAAACGATATCAGCTATGTCATCTGGAATCTGTCAAACAAGGACGAGACATCAGCCATCCTTAAAACAGGATGTGATAAGGTAAACAACTTTACGTCAGACGACTTCTCACCGTGCGGCGAGCGTATGGTCAGGATGATGACGAAATTTAAATAATAAAGGAGCGTAGGCGATATGAATGAGACCGGGAATAACTTTAATGTCGAGGAGATATTCGGCAGCAAAGTATTTACCATCGGCAAGATGAAGGAGAGACTGCCAAAGACTGTTTACAGGGAAGTTGTAAAAGTCATGGGTCAGGGAGGTTCGCTGTCAAAGACCTCGGCTGATGTGGTAGCAAAAGCCATGAAGGACTGGGCCATCGAAAACGGTGCGACCCATTATACCCACTGGTTCCAGCCCCTTACGGGTATCACTGCCGAAAAGCAGGATGCGTTTGTCACTCATCCCGATGAGGAAGGCAAAATGCTTATGGATTTTTCCGGCAAGGAACTTATAAAAGGTGAGGCAGATGCTTCATCATTCCCTTCAGGAGGACTCCGTGCCACATTTGAGGCCAGAGGATATACTGTGTGGGATATCACTTCTCCCGTATTTTTAAAGGAAGGTGCGACAGGTGTCGTTCTCTGCATACCTACCGCATTTTATTCATATACAGGCGAGGCTCTTGATAAAAAGACTCCGCTCCTGCGCTCGATGGAGGCTGTTTCGGAGCAGGCTCTCCGTATCATCAGACTCTTTGGAAACAATACTTCAAAAAAGGTTACCGCTTCTGTAGGTCCCGAGCAGGAGTATTTCATCATAGACAGGGAAAAATATCTTAAGAGAAAAGACCTCATCTTTACAGGCAGGACACTCTTTGGCGCGCCCGCTCCGAAAGGACAGGAACTCGAGGACCATTACTACGGCGCCATCAGAGAGCGTATCGGCGCCTATATGAAAGATATCAATATTGAGCTCTGGAAGCTCGGCGTCACAGCCAAGACCCAGCACAATGAAGTGGCTCCTGCCCAGCATGAGCTCGCTCCCATATATGAGACGGCCAATATTGCAGTAGACCACAACCAGCTCGTCATGGAGACCATGAAAAAGGTTGCGGGCCGTCACGGACTCACCTGCCTCCTCCATGAAAAGCCTTTTGCGGGAGTAAACGGATCGGGCAAGCACAACAACTGGTCCCTCTCTACAGACGACGGTATCAATCTCCTTGATCCCGGTGTCACACCAAATGACAATATCCAGTTCCTGCTGGTACTGGCATGTATATTAAAAGCAGTCGATACCCATGCGGACCTGCTCCGTCAGAGCGCCGCAGATGTGGGCAACGATTTAAGACTCGGTGCCGATGAGGCTCCGCCGGCTATCCTCTCCGTATTCCTCGGAGACCAGCTTGATGATGTGGTAGCCCAGCTCGTCGAGACAGGTATTGCGGATCACTCCATCCAGGGAGAGAAGCTCGTGACAGGTGTATCCACACTCACCGATATCCAGAAGGATGCGACAGACAGAAACAGGACATCACCTTTTGCCTTTACAGGCAACAAGTTTGAGTTTAGAAGCGTGGGCTCAAGCGATTCCATCGCAAGCCCCAACACTACACTTAATGCCATTGTTGCCGAAAGCTTCTGCGAGGCAGCAGACGAGCTTGAAAAGGCAGACGATTTTGAGCAGGCTGTTCACGATATGATCAAAAAGTATCTCTATGAGCACAGACGTATCATATTTAACGGCAACGGATACTCAAAGGAGTGGGTAGAGGAAGCAGCCAGAAGAGGCCTCCCCAACATTCCTTCAATGGTAGAGGCAGCAGAGGCGTTAACTACCGAGAAATCGATCAGACTCTTTGAAAAGTTTGGTATTTATACAAAGGCAGAGCTCGTCTCAAGACAGGAGATCACTTACGAGACATACTCAAAGTATATCAATATAGAAGCAAAGACCATGATCGACATGGCATCAAAGCAGTACATACCTGCAGTAATAGGCTTTACAAAAAATCTCGCCGATACGATAGTGGCACTAAACAGTATAGGTGCTGACTGCGCAGTTCAGAAAAAACTGTTATCGGATGTGAGCGGTAAATTAAACGAGGCGACAGATGCTTTAAATGCACTCTCAGAAGTTGTGGTAAGAGTTGAGAAGCTCCCGACAGAAAAGGAAAAGGCATTTGCATTTAAGGATGAAGTCAAGCCTGCAATGGACAGTCTCCGTGCACCCATCGACGCTCTTGAGATGATGGTCGATGAAAAGCTCTGGCCGGTACCTAATTATGATGAGCTTATCTTTGAGGTATGACAGGGAAATTCTATGCCGTTTGGTTAAACAATTAAAGAATGTTTTATAGTATAAATTCATGGGGGAAATTTTAGTATCGGAATCAATCATCTTAAAAGTAATAGGACTTTTTGTTCTGCCGTCTTTAGACGTACTTTTAAGATGATTTTTTGATTTTTTTTCGAAACTTTCTGTAAAATATCTTTTATCATCTATTCTCCCCGTAAAAGTGCAACGATTTTGCAACACTTGATAATGTATTATCAATGCAGAATTAGTCATATTACGCATGTAAGCGATTGGAGGTTTTCATTATGCCAAAGAAAGTTAATAACGCAAATAACTCAAACAACACAAATAACGGGAATAATAACAATAATAATAATACAAATCCTAACGGAGATATTGTATTTGACTATGACGCTGAGCATAATATCGAAAATGCGGATATTATTAATCTTAATGAGATCTTTGACTTTGACGCATCCAGTGAAAACAACAAATCCGAGAACAATTCCGGGGCGGTAGACAATGCCAATAACGATGAGCAGCCCCAGGAAGATGCAACTATTAACAACCGTGAAACAATTGAGTTTTATAATGATGAGTTCAATATAAACAATGACAAGATCGGCCATATGGATGCTGAGATTGATGAAGCTTATCAGGAAGACAATAAAGAAAATCAGACTGAAATTGTGGGTCAGCCTCAAAATGAGAATGATGATCAGATCGGGACTGAGGCACAGAATGAGACAGAGACAAAGACTGAGACAGAAGCAAAAAATGACGATCAGCCCGGAATAGTAAATAACGATCAGCCTGAGATAGTAAATAATGAGCAGCCTGAAAATCCACCGGTTTATTTTGATACAGATAAGGTGGGCAGTCCCTATCATTATGAATATCCCCAGAACCTGATGAATAAGGCACCTCTTTATATTCTTAACAGCAATGATACAACCAAGATCAGACGTTTTGCACTTGACCACAAGGCGCAGGACAAGCCTCTTGCAATGCACTTTGTATACAGACATAAAGGACTCACAGCACTCAAAAAACGTGAGGAATCAGCAAAGACCGTTATTGACGGCAAGCTCTCCAAGATGGAGGCCCAGGGACCTGTAGTTGACGGCGATACGGTTATGCTCGATGTTGCCCAGGAGAGTTATCAGAATACCCATAACGGATGCTGGTCGGTAGCTTACGCAAACCTTATGAGGAGCCGTGGCGTCAATGTCGATCAGAAGGCGATCAGAACATACAGACCCGGTACATCCCACCTTCAAAACGAAAATGAAATAGCCGGATACGAAAATGAAAGGGGACCTCAGGAGTTTGCCCATGTATTTAATGAGGATGAGGGACATGATATTTTCGAGTCAGGCGAGCTTGTTACAAAGCTTGTACCCAATACAGGCCTTCATACAAGAGACTTTGGAGAGATAAAGGCTTACCTCCCTATTGTTAACGAAGTAAACGGAGTCAAAGTTCCGACCATACCCACAAAGGAAACAGACGAGGCAAGATACAACGGATATATGAAAGTCCTTAACGGTATGAAGGAGACGATCCGTGAAGGTATCGAGGTAAACAAATCACCCGTCGCTCTGACAAACGGATACCACTATCTCACAATTGTTGGAACAGGCAAGGATGAGCAGGGCAGGGAAGGTTTTTATTACAAAGATTCTTTAAGACACAACAATATAGAAAAGCCCGAGGAAAATACACCAAACAAGACCTGGTTTATGACATATGAGGATTATATAAATGATGTTGCCATAAGAAATTATGGCACACAGAATGATCCCGACCAGGTATCAAAGTTCGGACTTAACTTTTCATGGGTGGAGGATTATTCCCTTGATCATCCTGAAAAGTTAAATGAGATCGGATTAAAATTAAACGGCAACGACGTTGAGCTTGATAAACCCCAGAATGAGAAGTTTAAAAACGGCAACTGGGAGACCTTTACCACAAACCTTGGATCAGGAGATTTCAACAAGGATGCATTTGTGGTAAACAGAGACGACGGCGGTCTGTATAACGAGACTATTATCGTACCCAAAACTTTAGTACAGGGCGAGCCTGTAAAGAAAAATGAAATGGAGGACATGGTCCGTAAGGTAAAGGAAGCCGAGAACCAAAGAGAAGAAGAAAAGAAGGCAAGAAAAGAAGCAAAGAAAAACGGTAAAAAAGCCCAGAACCAGCCTGCAAAGAATGAGCAGGAGGACAATTTTGATAAAGAGTTTGAAGAGTTCAACAAGCAGGTGGAGGAGGAATTCAAAAAAATCGATGAATCCATGCCTGACGATGATCTTTCAAAATTACTTGGACCCAGCGATACAGCTCCCAGCGATATTGCACCCAGCGATTTAGGTCCCAGCGATCTCGGACCCAGTGACAAGAAGCCTGAGCCAAAGAAAGACAATACGCCGGCTATTGACAGGGAAGTGATCTTTAAGAGTGCCCAGTACAGAGAATACATAACAGAGCTTATGAGCAGTCTTGTACAGGATCCCGATATGAAACTGTTTAATCCCGCAACTAAAAAGGACGAGAAGGCTTTTGATGCAAGATGTGACAAGGCTACATGGGGAGAGGCTTTAAAGGAAGCCAAGGTACACCTCCAGACGATAGCAAAATGTTATGACATATATGCTGATGAGGAAAAGAGAAATCAGGTAAATCTTGAAAAGCTTGATAAGACAATAAACGAATCCCTCAAGGGACTTAAGTCATCTGTTAATGAATATTTAAGATATACATCAGAGTCAATAAGAGGTGAGAAGAACAATATCGCTCAGAAGATGAATACTGTTGTAAACCATATCATCTCAAGACGTGAGGCAGTCGGAGGAAATGCAGAGCAGAGATACGAATCTTTAGCTAACGCGACGGAAGGACTCTACGACTTTACAAAGCGTCTCTCAAGAGAGGAGGGTGACAACATCTTCTCAAGAAACAGTGATGAGTTTAAAAACATGCTAAAGGCTGCAAGAGACCTTAGAGACAAGGTTCGTCCGGACTTTATGTCAAAGGGTGACAACAAGGTAGACATGGCTTACTTAAAGAGTGCTGCATTTGAAGCTGACCTTGATAAAGTAAAGAAACTCGCAGAAAAGTACAAGAGTGAGAAAAAGAAGGATAATAAAGAAAAGAGAACTACCAGAAAGGGACAGATCAGATACGAGGCAGCAGACCAGCTCGCAAAGTTCTGCGATGAATTAAAGAAGGACGCCCAGAGAGCAAAGAAAGACGAATATACAAAGAAACGGTTCAAAATCGGAAAATGGGAAAAGAAAAACGATAATCCCGACGAGATCGACAATATCATAGAAGACAGAGAAAACAAGGTCGAGAGCTGCTATTTAAGAGGCAGATATGAACGTCCCGAGAGAGCTGATATTAAGATCAAGACAAGGGTGACCGTCGATGAACTCGAGGATAAGAAGACTCCCGTAAACAAAAAGAACGAGAAGAGTCAGCCTGAAAAGAGCCAGCCTGAGAAAAAGGCAGCAAAGAAAAAACCGGGATCAATAGCAGATCTGTTTAAAAAGACTAAACAAAACAAAAATAAAAATGTAAATAACACAGAGCCGAAGAAAGGTGTTTTGCAGGATAAAGACACAAAGCGTGAGGAATCAACTTACCCGGAGATAGCAAACAGCATCAGCACAAAAACAAAAGAGAAAAAGAAAAAGCCTGCAAAGAAAACATTTGAACTTTCATGATCCCGGGCAGTGATGAAACGAGGTACACGATATGAAAAATCTGACATTGGATGAAATTAAAAAAATAGTAAAAGATTTCAAGAGCAACGAGGCAATGAAGCAGTACGGTGACCACAGAGAGTTTCTGTTTGCCGGTCTTGACGAAAAGGAAGAAATGAAGAGCCGTATGGCTTTTGCCGATGCATATTGTCATGAACTTGAGGAGATCCACAGGCAGTTTGTGGAAAAGTTTAAGATCGGACCCGGTGAAAATGAATTTGCATATCTGAATAATCCTAATTTCAGGGAGGCTGCAGGCGAGGAGAGTTCCAGGATCATAGACCTGATGAAGGACTATATGGCCTACAGGTATTATACGGACAAGGAAGAATCCAGAAACCGGATCAAAGCAGAGGACTTCAATGAGATCTTTGGTAAAAACGGTCTAGATACTGATGAAGAAAAAGCGTTCAGAAAACAACTTATCCCCGAAGGAGAGATGGATTTCATTATACAGAACTCTGCTTTCAGTGAAGAGAAAAAGCAGGGAATCAGAGACTGCAGAAAGTGGATGTATCGTAACTGCTCAAAGAGCGGAGCTTTCAATGCATCAGGTACAAAGAGAAATTATATCGATTCATTTGGCAAGATGCCTGTACAGCAACAGGTAAATGCACTGCTTCAGGTTGAGTCAAAATATTATAAATATGATGACAAAAACGGACTGGGCGAGACTGCGGCAATGGCAGATTCATATATACCCAATCTGGCTCTGTTTAAAAAGAAAATGATCAGCAGGAACATATTCTCAAGACCCACAGGTAATCAGTTCCACTGGAGCCGTCTTGAGAGAGCAGTCGACAAGACTGTGGACAGAGCAGAGGATATAAATCAGAAATACAATGAGTACAAGGCAAAAGAGAAAAACAACAGTCTAGAGGAAAGAGAAGCATCCATAAGGCAGCAGCGTCTTAAGGACAAGGCAATGGAAACAATCGAGACGTTTACAGACCTTAGCAAAGAGTACAGAAAATGCTTTGATGAATATTTAAAAAACAGAAACAGAAAATCAGAAGATGCATTAAAGAGAAAAGGACTGGAGATACAGAATTTCTGGAAAAATAAAGACAATAAAGAAATATTATCCCGGGCTGAGGGTGAATCGAAGCTGATCACTGATTTTGTCAATTTTGTAAAGCAGGGTGAAGCAACCGGAAAAATGGGCGAAAGGGACATTACTCTTAAAACTGTTGATGCGATGCTTGAAAAAATTGATTCAGGTATCTCAAAAAAGAATCTCGCAGCCACATTATGGGGCGTTGGAACCTTTACGTCAAGTATATTTACGACAAACCCCGGAGTTGTTGATACCGTATCAACAGGATTTTCCTTCCTGGGAGTGATTACAAATACATATGGTGCGATCAAGAACAGTATCATGGCGAAGGTATCAAACAATCGCAGGCATAAGGCGAAAGAGACCAAAGCCGAGATAAAGGATGAGTATAAAGCATACAATAAAGAACAGACAGAAAAGTATGGCAAGGCCAACAGAAAAGCAAATGTGATGGCCAAAGTAGTCAAAAAGGATAATATGGGAAGGGTAAAGAAATATATTTCGTCCGCAATTTTTGCTGCGTCTGCAGTGGGATTCGGAGCAGTATCCCTTGCAGCAACCACAGTAGGACTGCCTTTCACATTAACCGGTATAGGCGTATCACTGGCCGGCACCGTTATCTATAGCAGAGTGTCATCAAGACGTGATAGTCAGCTTATTAAAAAGGCCATAGACAGTTCGGCCAAGCTCGATGAAGGTTTTGAGACAATAAAAGACGAAGATGGCAACAAGGTTCATCGCTATATAGATGAGAAAGCCAAAGAGAGAAAGGAAATCCTTGAAGAAAAGTCAAAGCGATACGGTGAAGGCAGCAAATCCCGCAAGATCATTGATAAAAATATAAAGAAGCCTTCCAAGATAAAGCAGAGAATCCGTACAAACTATGCAGTAAAAAAGGGATGCGTAACGGATACATCATTTAAGGCAAAGCTTGACAGGGAACTTGTTGAGGAAGCATATCGCAATATTTTCCTTAAAGATCCCGAAGGACCGATCACAGATGATAATCTGATCCCCAGAGAGGAATTTGATAAATACCTGTCAACAAAGGAAAATGACCGTGAAAGCGATGTCATTAAAAACAGTCTGGGAAGAGAGCAGTCACTTCAGGAAGCAAGGCTCAGAGTTCAGTACAAGGAACTGTTAGAGGCAGAGGGAGTAAAGATCAAAGTACCTGAAAATGCAAATGAAGCAAAGCGCATGTTCCATTCCAAGAACAAAGAAGCAGGCAATAATGAGAACAAAAAAAGCGGCAACGAATTAAAAGGACATAAGAAATAATCAGTAAAACGATACGGAGGTACAATATGATGAACGGATTTGATAAGAACTATATTCTGGAAAAACTCTCACAGATTGAGGACGGAGAGACAGCTGTTTCCCACCTTGTCATAAAGGGTGAATATGATGATGAAGAGATAGATGAGATTAAAAACCTGGCAGAGGAAACAGGAAACCTGGTGGTCACAGAGTATGCCGAGGTAGGCAGAAACGGATACGAGGCTACAGGTATATTTAATTTTCTCCCTGTTGACGGCGATGAGCTCACGGAGATCCTCGCAGCAAATATCGTAGTATCTGATGAGATAGACGAGATCGGTATCTACGATATGTACAAGCTCATCAATATGGTAAACAACCGTCTCGTAACCGGCAGATTTGTTTTGTCCGACGATGAGAAAGTTTTAGGATACAGGAACAATATCATATTATCCAGGGAACTCGACAACAAAGAAGCTCTTAACCTGGCTGTAGATCAGCTCCTCGGAGCCCTCGGAGAAGTATCTCTCTGGGTTGATATCCTTATGGGATACAACGACGGTGATATGAGCCCTGAGGAGTGTATCGAAGCAATTAATGAAAATTCTGTATTTGCATAATGTAAACAGTATAAAAGGAGGACAGTGTTATGCCAAAGCCGAAAATAATGCAAAACAAAACTAATAAAGCAGGAAAGATTTATCCGTGGATGATCGAGGGCAAGGATTTTGCCACTTACAAATCGGTGAGTTTATTCATAAATTTTGCGCAGTCTTCTGCGAAAATTCTTGGAGAGAATGAACATAATCACGTTGCAAGTCAGATAACTGAACTGAACGATTTTGCAGACAACAATGAATTCGAAAGGGAAGAGGCAGAAAAGGTTCTTGGTGTCTATTTTAAAGGCCTCGGTGCGAAGATCAAACTTGCAGACCCCTCAGTTTTGAAGGTTCAGGACTACACATATTTTCTCACTGATGACCAGTTTGATAGGGCGAATGAGATTTACAATGATGTAAAAAATATTAACGAAAGAGCGGCGGATGAATTAAGCGCAAGATATATTGGCAAAACTGATGCACGGTCAAGAGATTTAAAAGCAAAGGCAGACAGATACGTAAATAACATCAGACTTGCTTCAAAAGCTCTTGATCCGGAGCGCGGCAATATCATGAAGGCTGAGATGGACAGTCCGACGCTTGCGACCCTGAATAATATCTTAGTAGATATGCCAAGATTTGAAGAAAAAGGATTCGAATTTTGTGCTGATACCATGGGGCCTATTTATGATGATTATATGATGATGACTGAAGCAGGCCTTAACGAGACACTCATTCAGTACCACCGTCAGGAGATGGAGCTTGATGGCTGGGACGGTGATAAGGAGCGGACATATTTAAATGAACTCAGGCTCTCTCATCAGAAGATAGTCGAGGCCTATGACAGACTCTGGCAGGTAAATAACAAGGGACAGCATGATGCAGCCCTTGGCAATAAACTTGTCTGTATGGTAGGCAATGATCCGGGTGAACATCGTGATATGAACAGTACTGTCGGTATGCTCAGGGGTGAAGTCAGAGCCATCGACATGGGATATGACAGTAAACATCTCTATATCCTCGGAATGATAGGTCAGCAGGAACAGGCTATTAAAAAAATTGAGTCTGAGATTGATTTCATTGAAAAATCAGGTGAAAAAGGAAAAATTGACGAGATACAGGAGAAAAAGAACTCCCTCGAAGAATACAAGGCTGAATTCAAAAAAATAAAAGATGAAGTTTGGGACAGACATGTTGATTCATTAGAGGATATGAACGCTGTCGAAAAGCAGGTAGATGATTTCTTTAAGGCTCATCAGGAAAAGTATGCGGCTTTTCAGGATTATACAATGAAAGAGTATCAAATGCGTCTTGATTACAGCAGAGAGATTGCAGCCGATGAGAAAGAATTGGTAACGACGCCTACACTCCTCAGTGACGATCTTGAGGAAATAATGAATATCCAGAACACAGCCTCATTATTTATGGGCAATACGGATGAATCCATTAATATGCAGGGAAAACTCCTTGAAACGTTTTCCAAGGCTGCGGGTAACACACATATGGAAGATGGTCCGAAAAGAGGATATCTGGTCGATTCATACGATAAAGAAGTAAAGGATCTTGCCAAAGAGGTAATTGGCAAATTTGATGAGTATAAAAACAGGGAAAACAGAGATATTGCCCATCCGGGAGTAGAGGCGTTTAAGGATACCCTTGCAGAATATGCCAAATTTGAGGCGGAGATGTTAAGGGATGGTATTCATATAAATTCATCCAAAACTCAAAACGAAAACCTGAATCGTTCTTTCAAGTCTGTCCAGTCTCTGATGCCTCAGCTGGCGGTCGATTTGGCAAATCCTGAGAAGGCCGATTTATTAGAGGCGGGCTTAAAGGAATTCCCTCTTGATAAATTTGTCGAGATGGGTATTGACCTGCAGCGTATGCAAAATGAGCTTACCCAGAGGGGCGCGGGCATGACCGATGCCGAAAAGGAAAATATCCGGTTAAAAATGGAGGACAAAGAGCGGGATATGCTCGAACTCTCTAAAGATTTAAAGGAGAAGACAAAGAATCCAACGGAAGCAGCAATGAGTCTTTTCGGAAGTAAAGAGTATCTGGTAGCAGATTATCAGTTTGCCGGAGTGAGAGGTGTCGGATCCCTTATCCCCGATCTTGAGGAGTCGCTTGCAAAAACCGAGATATCTGACAGTATCCTTGACACATTAAATAAAGGTCTTGAAGATTTTAATAAAAAACCGGCATTCTCATTATTCTCAAGGGAGTCGGATCTCCATGCGCAGATTCGAGAGGGATTTGAATCCGTCAAAGAGAATCTGGACAAGTTAAAATCCGGAAAAATTATCGGAGAAGACGGCAATGAGCGTTTCATGACATCTGAGGAAAAACTTGATCTCATTACAGAGACTCAGGAAAAGTTAAACAAGCTTGGAACAGATACCAGAGAGTTTGGCAAGGCTGAGAAAAATGAAACCAGATTAAAGGGAGCACAGACCCTCGCCGATGTGATAAACGATCTCCAGGATACCCTGATGGACAGGGAACAGCATATAATAGCAATGGAGACAATGCGGGCCGGCAAAGAGTATGACAAAAATAATCCTGACAAGGCCGCAGAAAATGATAAAATAGCAGAGAGCACAAAAAAATCAAAAGATGATTTTGATGTAAAACCTGCCAGGACAAAGATCAGTCTTGATGACCTTGAGGCAGAGGAAAAACCGGAAAAATCAGCAAGAAAGAGTCTGACGAAAGCCGTAAACATGAATAAAAGTAAAGAAAAGCAGAAGGATGGCATGGCTCTGTCCTGATGATATCTGCTTTCGGACCGGCTGTATAAAAGAGAGAATAAGAGTATGCCAAAAGTAAAGTTTAATAAGAAAAAAAATAAAGACGGAAAGATTTATCCATGGGCTTATGATGAGAAGAATGTAGAAATCGTTAAGGCCATGGATAATTACGGCTCTTTTATGAGCGCAGGAGCATCCTTTGTCGGCAAGGCAGAGTTTATCTTAAATAAAAGAAACGCCGTTGATGCAGAGATTAAAGATCAGGATAATGAGGGACATCTTGATGAAGAAGATGAAAAAAAGGTTTTTGCATGTGAGAATGAAGGCCGCTTTTATCAGATAAGTCCGGCCGGTAAAGCATCCGGCATGCAGACACCATACATTAAGTATGTTGGCCCGGGAGTATATAAAAAAGCCTCTGATTTTTTAAAAGACTGCAGAAAGGTTGGCCATGAGATTTCCGCAGTGTACAGAAACAAGTATGCGGGGAAAATAGACGCCGGATCAAGATATTTTAATCAGATGGCAAACAGATATGCGGATTTTATTGAACTGCTCGGCGAAATTCATGATCCGGAAAACGGAAGTATGCTTAAGGCTGAATTTGATGCACTGGCTCTTCATACTCTTAACAATGACTGGATCGCTACACCCAAAATTGACACCAGATACACTTTTGAACAGTGTATAGAGGGGCTCGACCCTATTTTTGAAGATTACATGACTGTCCTAGAGTCAGGTCTGAGAGGTACAAAAGTTGAGTATCATCGTCAGCATATGGAGCAGAGTGGCTGGGACGAAAAAAAGGAAAACATATACTTAAAGGAACTTCGTGATGATTATTCCAAAACGGTAATGGCTTTTGACAGACTCTGGAATGTTGATAACCGGGGGCAGTATGACAAATTTCTTGATAACACCCTCGATCACATGCTCGGCAAGACAGCCGGCAATAACAGGGATATGAATGCCTCCATTGGTATGATGAGAGGTTATGTCCGTGCCATTGATATGGGATATGACAGCAGACATCTCTTTGTGCTCGGTATTGTCGGAATGCAGGATCAGCTTCTGCGAAAGTATGAATCAGCTACCAGAGACGATCTTGAGAATAAGGAACATACAGAGGCAGAAAAAGCAGGGCTCCGCCAGTACCTGGAATCCATCAGAAAATACAGGGAAGACTTTGATAAATTCAGAGATGATCTCTGGAATAAGCGTGTCCATTCAAAGCAGGAAATGGAAGATGCCGATAACAAGTTAAATGCGTTTCTGGATTCTCATAATACTGAAGAATTCAAAAAGATCCAGTATACCTCAAAAACTTTCTTTGCCCGTCGTCTCGGCTATGCAAGAGAGGAAGCGGCAGATTTTGAAATGCCCGCAAAGGATACGCCGAGACTCACAAATGATGTATTAAAGAGTGTTGAGCATTTCGCGGATGTCATCGATCAGATCGGCGCACCGGACTTTTTTCCGGGCATCAATGAAAAGAGGTTTGAACTGCTGCAGAATATTGGCACAAATACTCTGGAAAAGCGTGGCCCCCACAAGGAACTGTATCTTAATGATGATTATGACAGGGAATACAAGGATTTTGCAGATGATGCCTATAAAAAGCTCGTTGAATATCAGAAAAACTATGTAGCCGATAAAGATCATCCCGGGGCGGAAACTTTTAAAGCTGCCTGTATTGAGATGGCCAAGATCAGTGCGGAAGCCATCAGAGCGGGTAAACCTCTGCTTAAAGAAGAAGACGGAAGGGAGATCTCATTCTGGGCACTCGGTTCGCTGCTTCCCCAGCTTAAAGCCGGTTTCATGAAGCCTGAATTTGCCGACCGGCTGGAGAGCGGACTTGGAGACTTTCCTCTTCATGAGCTTGCAAAAAATGCGATTGAGCTTCAGCGGATGAATATGGACTATATGTATGGTCAGGATATCATGACGCCGCAGGAAAAGGATGAGCGCTTCTATGCCATGCGTGAGAAAAAAGCAGCAATGCTTGAACTTACCCGTGACCTTAAGGAAAAGGTTGCCGATCCGAAGGATAATGTAGTTGCTTTATTCGGGAAAAAAGATCTCTTAACAGCAAAAAATCAGTTTGCCGGAAGCAGAGGCCTTGCCAAACTTGAAAAAGAGTATATGAAGGAATTTGCCGTAACATATATCCCCGAAGGATTAAAGGAGGGCATACAGACCTCCCTTGCTCATTTTAGCGGTCATGCAGGCATTACCTTAAGAAATAAAGAATCTGAGGAACATGCCGATATACGTAGAGGGATGGAGAACCTTTTAGAGCGCCTCAGTGTTTTGGAAAAGGGTATGACACCCGGACCTGACGGCAGGGACAGACCCTTTACATATGACGAGAAGATGGGCCTTATCTTTGAAGCCCAGCAGTCAGCCGGTGAAATAGGCATAATGCTTGACGAATATATTGAAAAAGGCGATACAAAGGACAAGCTCCGCCTGCAGGGTGCTACCGAGATAAAGGACTTCATTGAAAAACTTCAGGATTCCCTCTTAAAAGAGCAGGAATTTGCAAACAGATGCATGAATAAGACTCTCGAGAGGGAGAATGCAAAGAATAATATCGTAAATGATAATAACCCGGTCAGAGTAGAGATAAAACTTGACGACCTTCAAAAAGAGGAAAATCCGGAAGGTATAAAGAATAATAATATAAACGAGGCTGTAAAGCCCGTTAATATGATTCAAAACAAAGAATCAAATAAAGGTTCATTTAAAGGAAATGGCCTTAAATAAAAAAGAGGAGGAAGGAAATGCACGTAGAAAGAGAATTCACCTGTGAAGTGACCGCAGAAAACTATCTGAAGGTTTCGGAGATGGTGGAAGAATGTATGACGGAGGCCGAGTTTGGCATAGGAGCCATAAACAAGCTCTTACTTTCTGTTGACGAGATCTATGCCAACATCAAGGACTACAGCGAGGCCAAAACATGTACCATTAAGTGTATCGCTGACGGGAAAAAAATCGAACTTGATTTTACCGATGACGGACTGCCGTTTGATCCGACCAGTAAACCCGAACCCGATGTACTCGAGGATCTGATGGAGCGAAATATCGGAGGTCTTGGTATATTCATAGTCAGAAAGCTCATGGACACTGTTGATTACAGGAGAGAAAATGACAAAAATCTCCTGATAATCCAAAAAGAGTTCAGATAATGACAGAAAATCACCGGCAATGGTATAAATCATAAAAATATGATAGAATATAGTGATTTATATTATGTACGATTTGCCATGATTTATGGAGCAGCACACTAACATAATATTTACGGAGAAAAGATTATGGAAACAATAGTTAAGGGAGTCAAAAGACTCGACAGCAATACTTATGCAGAATTTGACAAGGATATCACCGAGGCGGCATCCGGGGACTGTGACAGACTGGTCGTAGACCTTGCCGATACCCAGTATATCTCATCAATATGTCTGCGTGTATTATTAAAGGGATTCAAGCAGATGAGAGCCAAGGGAGGAGAGTTTGTGCTCCGTTCCGTTCAGCCTACCGTTCTTGAAGTCCTTGAGATTACCGGTTTTGCAGGCGGTTTCGTCATTGAATAAAACAGGTTTTAGGGGGATTTTTGAGAAATTTTTATAATTTTAAAAAAATCTTTAAAAAGTGCAACACTTTTGCAACACTGTATGTTGTAAGATAGCACTATCATAAAACAAAGGCAGAAATGAAAGCCGAAATAAAACAAATAATTTTCTTATAAAGAGGAGGAAAAGTTATGAACACATTAATGCTTTTATCAAACCCTGATGTATCAAAGGCAACAGCGCCTATTGTATCACTCATCAAGTCATTTGCAGGTCCCATCATCGGTCTTGTTGCCGCACTTGGAATCATCTACTGCATCCTTCTTGGTGTAAAGCTTGCAAAGGCAGAGGAGCCTCAGGAGAGAGAGAAGGCTAAGGGAGCTCTTAAGAATGCGATCATCGGATTCCTTTTGATCTTCATCCTTATCGTTCTCCTTGTAACACTTGTACCTCAGATGGCTACATGGGTTGGCGGACAGACAGGAATGTCAGTAAACGTAACAGGTTTTGGTCAGTAATTATCAAATCCATTGAAATATATGCCACCTGCCGGGAGAGCCGGCAGGGAAGGCATATTTTTCGCTTTTAAAAGGATAAAAGAGTATATGGGAAAAAAATATTACGATGATGACGAACTCTGGGACGAGATCGATACATTCTATGAGGAAAACAAAGATGTACAGCTCAGAGAGTCGATAGACAGCGAAAATACAGCTTCAGATTATTTTAGTGATGAACCGGAAGAGAAATTTGACAAGGATGCCCTTACATACGGGGAGAACGATCATCCTGAGTATGTCAAAAATCTTACGGTTGATTTAATTGATGAAAACGGAAATACCGTGCCCAACGAGATAGTCGGACGTCTTGATATGGAGGGCAGGACATATTTACTCCTCCATCCCATGAACGCCGAGGACAAGGCACTTATAAATATTTTTCACGCATTTGATGACAAAAACGGCGAGCTTGCCATCGAGGGTATATCGGACCCGGATGAACTGAAACGAGTCATAGAATTTGCAGAAAAAGTACTCTATGACGATCCCGAAGCCACGGATGTACCCGGCGGCGGTGTGCAGTGGAGTGACTGATGAAAGAAGATGAACTCTTTGACGGAGCGAAAAAGGTCTACCGTCTGTCGGAAAAACTCGACTCCATGGGCAATGACATTCGTAACAGAAAGCAGAAAAAGCTCGAGGAGAAAGAAAAAAAGAGATTAGAAAAACAGGAAATCCTGAAAAATAAAGACACCAATACGAAAAAGCTCCTTATGGAAGCATCCTTTTCGGAGATGAACTGGCAGCAGATAGTATTTGTCGTCATCAGGCTGATCTTTTATGCGGGGATGCCATTCTTTATATATATGTTTATGCCGGCCATAGTCATAGCGGCAGGCACAGCCATATTTACAGGCTCGATTAAAAATCTCTCGGAATCCTATTCGATTTCAGCCCAGAATTTCTACACGTTTGTGGGTATAATATGCGCCCTGATATTTATATTCAGATCGGCCAAAAAGAGAGGTTCCACGGTAGCCGAGGATATCACCATATCCTTTAAGGATCTTAACTGGAAGTATATCGGGATGATGTTTCTCTTTGGGATTGCATCGTCCATATGTATATCGGCGCTTCTTACGCTTATCCCCGATATGTTTATGCAAAGATATGATTCCTTTACCATGGATGTCAGAAATGCTTATGACATACCGATGGCCCTGATATCGGTAGCCCTCCTTGACCCAATAGCCGAGGAGATAGTCTTCAGGGGATATATGTTAAACAGGCTCCTGCCTACACTTAAGGAGAGAGCGTCCATCTGGACGGTGACGATCATATTTTCACTCTGTCATCTGTCTTTATTCTGGATACTCTACGGCGTGGCCCTTGGATGGGTACTCGCCAAGATATCGGTGAGACATGACAACATCATGTACTCCATAGCGATTCACATGGGATTTAATCTCCCGGTGGTACTGAATTATCTCATTTCAAACAATGAGACAGCCAATAATCTTTTATTTGGAAACAAGCTGCTTATATGCGGTTACGCGATCATATTTGCCGGGGTATCATACGGACTCATAGTCTGGTATGACAAGGCGGAAAATCTCGGACTTAATCTGTTAAGACCAAAAAATAAATAAACGGAGAGTGGGGACAAATGAGTAAAGAAAACGAAAACAGCTTAGTAAAAAAGATCAT
This sequence comes from uncultured Lachnospiraceae bacterium, assembly GCA_902793845.1. GTDB lineage: Bacteria > Bacillota > Clostridia > Lachnospirales > Lachnospiraceae > NK4A136. The sequence continues at coordinate 31,737 of CADBFE010000002.1, forward strand.
CCTCTATGTGGTGGCAGGCATTGCATCCATGGTAATCATAGGATACACGCTTATGGCACTGCTTACCGGTATGCCTGAGTATGCTGAAAAAGGTGCAAAGGCATTTTGGAGACCGTGTCTTTTCTTAAACGGCCAGACGTACCTTTTAGGTCTTGTAGGAGTGGCCGTTATTGTGGTTCTCTACATGGTTTATGCCAGACCATCGGCAGCCAAGGGCAAGAGGATCATGAATTCCAAGGCGGGAGATGTAGACAACTCGCCCCTTGAAAATTCACACTGGATGAGCCAGAAGGAAGTAAATGACAACTTCCCTCCCTCAAAGTTTACCCAGCTCGGTGACAACAAAAAAGACGGTATCCCCCTTTACGCCGTATATAACAATAAGAAAAAAGAACTTGATATAAATATTGCTTCCGGAATGCATTCAATCATCATCGGTGCTACCGGTTCCGGTAAGACAACCACATTCGTTAACCCCATGGTTCAGATCCTCGGTCATTCGGCAGCAGGTTCGTCAATGATCTGTACTGACCCTAAGGGTGAGCTTTTCCAGATGCATTCAAAGATGCTGACAGACCACGGTTACAAGTGTATGGTACTTGACCTCCGTGATCCCTACAGCTCATTCAGATGGAATCCCCTTGCAGACTTTTATGACAGATATCAGATATTCTTATCTGTCGGTGAAGAGATATATAAGAGAACAGACGACCCTACTGAAAGCGGTCTTGAACTTGTAGACGATGTCTCAGAGTACGGCGATATCTGGTACGAGTATGAGGGCAAGGCATATGCCATCCGTAAAAAACTCTTAACAGCCATCAAGATCCAGAAGCAGAAGATTTACGATGAGATTTACGAGGACTTAAACGACCTTGTATCCGTTATCTGTCCTATCGAGTCCCAGTCAGATCCCGTATGGGAGAAGGGTGCGAGATCCATCATCATGGCTGTATGTATTGCCATGCTTGAGGACAGCGAGTTCCCTGAGCTCGAGATGACCAGAGACAAGTACTGCTTCTACAATGTAAACAAGATCATCGGTAACTCCGAGAATGAATATGAGAACTTAAAGAACTACTTTGCAGGCCGTTCAAAGCTTTCAAAGGCCGTAGGTCTTTCGAGACAGGTTCTCTCCGCAGCAGAGAATACACTTAACTCTTACATGTCGATTGCCCTTGATAAGCTGTCGATGTTCAACGATGAAGGTCTCTGCTCCCTTACAAGTAATACAGATATCGACCCGGCTCAGTTTGCTCATGAGCCCACGGCACTCTTCCTTAAGATCCCTGATGAGAAGGATACGAGACATGCCCTTGCAGCCGTATTCATCCTCTGTATTTACAAGGCTCTCATCAAGGTTGCATCTGCCAGAGAAGACCTCTCTCTTCCGAGAAATGTTTACTTCATCCTCGATGAGTTTGGTAACATGCCCAAGATTGACAAGTTTGACAAGATGATCACCGTAGGTCGAAGCCGTAAGATCTGGTTTAATATGATCCTTCAGTCATATACCCAGCTCAACAACGTATACGGTGACAATATCGCAAATATCGTTAAATCAAACTGCGGTTTCAAGATGTTCATCGGATCTAACGATATCAATACATGTGAAGAGTTCTCGAAACTCTGCGGTAATACTACCGTAAATACAAACAGCGTATCCAGCCAGCTCCAGGATGTACACGGCAACTTTAACGTATCTACACAGATGCAGGTTCGCCCCCTTATCTATCCTTCAGAGCTCCAGAAACTTAATAACAAGCAGAGCACCGGTAATGCCATCGTAGTTACCTTCGGTAATGACCCGATCAAGACCAAGTTCACACCCAGCTACCGCTGCCCGCTTTATGAGTTTGCGACCATGGATATGACAGCAGTTACAGAAAACGCATTCTTCGGAGACGAAGTCTTCTATGATATTGAAGAACGTAATGCAATCGTACTTGCCGATGAAGAGGCAGACGAGAATGAAGGGGAAGCAGCTGTAGAAGAAGCTGCAGCTGAATCAGAGGAATAAAAAATGGGTCTTTTTGAGAATTTTCAAAATTATAAGAAAAAAGCTATAAAGTGCATCATTTCTGCAACACTTCTTATGCTATTATTCATACCAGCAAAGCAGATAAATGCTACTGAGCTTCCGCCGGATTACACGGATTACACCGACGACGGACCGAGTACATATACGATAACGCTCTACGAGTCATACAACGCCCAGTACGAGCTTTATGAAGAATCAATGGACAACAAATTCTTCTTTTACTGTAATGTATCAAACGGTTCGATGACTCCCGGGCCTGTGTCATTTGACATACCTGCAAATATCGTATACGCCCTGGAGAAAGACGGAGCGGATATAGCTTACACAGCACCGAACCTCATAGCAGATCAGGGCAATTACGTACTGAGACTTCAGGCTGAGTATAACGGAGACTATTACGAATCAACATTCAGATTCTCCATTAAGGAAGCCGTTAATCCTACAACAACTGATGAGACGACAACAGTTGACAGCCAGGATGCCCAGATCGGTGAGATCACACCGGAAGACCTCGTGATCGACCCCAACGACGATGTCACGGATGAGGATATCGACAGGATCATCAATGAATCCGGCGAGGCATTTGCCGGAGAGGTTGATACAAGCGTACTCACAGGTGAAGATGTAAACAAGTACACCGGATACAGGACGGAGTTCGTTTTTGAGACAGGAATGTACAATCTCACGTTACAGTCAGGTGAGGTCATTACTTCAAACGTACCAAACGGTGCCATCGTAAACAGCGGAGTAGCCATTACGGTTCCCGCCGGCGTTGAGACCATAGTTTACAAAAACGGTACACTGGTTGATAATCCTTCACTTAACTTTACTGAAGACGGTTTCTACACTGTATGGTTCAATGCATCATCAGTCAGCTTTGCAAGATACTTCCCGGAGGAGAACAAATATCCGTTCATAACCTTCAGGATAATCACCAGAGGCACAGCCGATATGGAGATATTCAATGCGCCCCAGGGATTCAAGATCGTCGGTATCACAGATAAAGACGAGATATCCATTAAGAATTCCGAAGGTGGTGACTCGCTCTTACTTGATTACTACTGGATGACAAATGAGGGTGTATACAACTTCACCGTTCAGGACATGTCAACAGGTAATCAGTACAAGGTCAGGATCGACAGAGACCTGACAAAGCCCGTGTTCTTCTTATCAGGAACCGACAGCAAGGTAACGCTCCAGTTCGGATGCGAGGATGTGGCTAATGTACTCTTGCTCAGAAACAACAAGCAGGTAAACTTCGATGGCAAGACCATTGAGGGTAAAGGCAATTACCACATTGAGGTAACCGACTACGCCGGCAATACCACAATAGCCGACTTTGAACTGAAAGACAGTTTTAATGTCGGAACATTTTTCACTGTAATACTTCTCCTTATCGGAGGATGTGCAGCATTTGTATTTATTCGTTATCACAGAACATGTATGAGGATCAGATAGCAGGATCCTCCAAAAGTATAAAGGGAAAAGCTTATGAGTTCCTTCGCAGAATTTCTCTCAGGCATACTGGGAGCCATATTTGAAAATATATTAAGCCCACTCCTGACAGAGTTCTTCAAGTTTGTTGTCTATACAGTTATAGACATCATAAAGGATGCATTTGCGTGGCTGTTCTACTACGGATTCACGACACTTCTGTCATGTATCAGAGTCATGTCGGATCTGTTTGAATTCTTTGCCGGAACTACCAGAGGAAATGTCATCGTTGAGGGACAGCAGACCACTGTACTCCAGGCACTGTTTGAGTTCGATGCCGTCAAGCAGATGTTCGGACTCTTTACCGTCATCGGTATGTTCCTGGCACTGATGTTCTCGATTATAGCAACCATGAGATCCATGTCAGACATGACACTGGACAATAAAAACCCTATCAGCAAGGTTATCACAAATGCGATGAAGGCTTTCATCACATTCGCGATTATACCTATCCTCTGCATCTTCTTAATGCAGCTCTCGACGATAATCGTCACAGCCATTGACTCAGGCAGCAAGGCAATAGCCAATACCAATGCAGACAATATCGATGAGATCCTCTGGCTCAACTGTTCAATGGATGCAGCCAAAAACGATTCATGGAATGTCTCAAAGGCATCTGATGAAAACAGGGAAAAGATCATGCGCGGTGACGATGCCGTGAGAAAGCCCTACCTCACAGGTACCAAGAGCTACATGTATGTAGACGGTGAAGCTGAGAATGACTTTGAACTCGGCAAGTTTGACTACATTCAGGGTTATGTCAGCAGTATCCTCGTCATACTGATGCTGGCCGGATCGATCATGATATTTATCGCCAGACTGTTTGAACTTCTGGTTCTCTATATAGTAGGTCCCATCTTTGCAGCGTCCATAGCCAACGACGGCGGAGAGATGTTCAAGCAGTGGAAGGATATGTTTATAGCAAAATTCTTTGCCGGATACACAATGGTATTCGGAATGAGACTTTATCTCCTCATCGTCCCTGTAATATGCGGCAGCTCAATATCATTTGAGTCAGCTACCCAGGCGACAGGTCAGGAGTACGCAGCATTCAAGTCAGTGATCCAGATATTCATAGTACTTGGCGGTGCGTATGCGGTTTACAAGTCTCAGACAATGATCATCAGACTCCTCTCAGTCGAGGCTTCAATGCAGGCCCAGGATATTGCAGGTGCAGGCGTCGGAGTCATGAGCATGGGAATGGGCGCAGCCAAAGTCCTTGCCAAGGCCTCTTACAACAATATTAAGGGCAACAAGGGTGACAAGGGTGATCTTAAGGAACTGAAAGAAAAGAAAGATGAGGGTGGCTCTTCTGACAGCGGAAACGCTTACAAGGGCGGCAACCCTACAGGATCATAATTATAAAACAGGCAGCAGTTTAATTTTTAAAAGATATAAAAGGATGATGCGTTATGAGAATGGCATACCTCGGATTGTTTTCGTCAATCTTTAACTGGGTATTCAACAAAATACTGGCACCGATTATTAAATTCATTGCGAATATCTTAAGCGTCGTATTTGAGTTCATATTTAATAATATCCTGATGCCCATACTTACTCTTGTATTCAAGACAGTATTCCCCTGGCTGATAAAGCTCCTGGTCGAAATATTGTCGGAGGCTTTGTACACGGTACTGGCCCTGATATGCAAGATACTGGACTATATAGGAGAGATGTTTGACATATTCTCCGGTGCAGCCAAGGTCACATACGAAGGTCAGCAGATGACACTTCTTGATGCGGTCATCAGTATGAAATCGGTACAGATGATGTTCGGACTCATCGTGATAGTAGCCATGTTCCTGGCGGTCATCTTCGCAGTCATCGCAGTTGCCAAGTCGGGACTTGATTTTGACTTTGAGAACAAGCGTCCTGTAGGAGCTGTCATGAGAGCACTGTTAAAGACTTTCATCAACTTCCTCCTCATCCAGCTGGTTGTATATTTTATCCTCGCTGTATCAGGTGTCGTCCTGACGGCGATGACGGAGGGTAGCTCGGCTATAATGGGCACCAACGGTGAGGGCCAGGCCATGGATACGACCCTCGGACGAGTGGTACTCTCGGTTGCATCTCTGGATGCATCAAAAAATGCTTCGGACAACATTTCATCCGGTGGCTCGGATCTATTTACAAAGGGCAACAGAGCCCTGCTCTATAACAAAAACGGTATAGATTATCGGGATAATGACGAAGTTGAAAAGTATTTCGATTTTGCAAAATTTGACTTCCTGACAGGAGCGGTCGTAGTCATATTCCTGGTAGTCATACTGGCAATAGCTTCGATAGTCTTCGTCCAGAGGCTCTTTGAGATAGCGATACTGTACTGTATCAGTCCTCTATTTATATGTACGATGCCCCTTGATGACGGAGAGAAATTCAAAAAGTGGAAAGACCTCTTCCTCGGTAAAGTTTTCGGAGGATACGGTTCGGTACTTGCGATGAAGCTTTATCTCCTCCTCATTCCCTTTATCATGGGCAACACGATCAAGTGGGGAGCCAGCTCGGATGAAGCGACATACATTATAAAGATAATATTCCTCATGGGTGGCGCATATGCACTCATCAAGGTAGGCCCGATGGTAACCACACTCATCAACTGGCAGGCAGGTCAGGCAGAGAGCAGTACCAATGCAATGGTTACTGCAAAGGCCGGCGGCTATATCAGGCAGGGTGTCATGAAGACAGCTGCTGCTGCAGGCAAGTATATGGGTAAAGGACTCAGGGCTGCCGGAGGCAAAGCCATCGGCGCCATGGGATTTGGCGGAGAGAACAAGAAGGTTGCTGATGAAAAGTGGAATAAACTCCAGAAGAATCAGCAGGCTGGATTTAAGGATAAACCTCTTAACTCAATAGAGGATCAGGAAAAGAAGAACGATCCAAACAGAGAACTCAAGGATGAGATCGCTAAGGAATTCGGACTTAAGCCCGGTGGTGGCGGCGGAGGCGGAGCAGCAGCACCTGCAGCAGGCGGTGACAGAAAGCTCAAAGGCAATGAGAAGAATATTAAGACGCCAAACAGAAATGCGGCTTCCAAGGCAGACCTTCCCAAGGATGGTTCAAACAGTATGATATTTGCCGGTGGTGGCAAGGGCCATGCTAAAGAAAAGAGCAAATTCGATAAGTTTATGAATGCGGCTCACCGTATCCTGCCTCACAAACAGAACAAGGACGGCAGCTACAGCTTTGGATTCCTGGGATTCAGGGTTAACTACGATAAGGACGGTAACAGAACAGGATTTAAGGTTCCGTGTGCAAGCTTTGAATATGGCAAGGATGGCAAGGCTCATCTGACAAGCGTCAATGCAGCAGGTCTCTTCAAACTTAAGAGATCCGGTCAAACCGGAGCGATGCATCTGTCAGACATTCCTGCAATCGGACTTCGAAGAGTCGAGGGATCAAACGGAAAGTTCTTCACATCAAGAGCCGGATTTGGTCTCGTCAACAGGGCAGAAGGCAGCGACGGTCAGATTCATACAAGCAGTGTTCTCGGTGGACTTTACACTGCTCAGGAGGACCCGAACGGCAAGTTCCATATGTCTTCTATCGCAGGTATGAAGTTCGGTATGTCATATAACAAGGAGAACGACCAGTACGAAGTAAGCGGATGCCGTGTAGGAAACTTCATATTCGGAGGCGGCTCGGCTGCAAACTACGATATGGACAATGACAAGAAACCAGCTTGGAAGAATGAGCTGCCGGCTAAGCCCGCGGCTAATCCGCCGGCTAATCCCCCGGCAGGTAATTAATGACTCCGGAAACAATAATAACAATAAATGATTAAATTTGAGGGTGGGACGTAAATGAGAATCATACCTAAGAAAACACGAGTAAGACTTGAATTTTTCAAGGGAATCGGCGTAGTCGATCTGATAGTCGCTCTGTGCGGCGCAGGACTGGCACTGGCAGTATTCGTATCGGATCTGCCGGGTCACCTGGTCATATCGATCATCCTTGCGGTGATTGTGATCGGCCTGGTATTCCCTGTCGATGACGACAGAGGATATCTGATGCTGTACAACGCATTGCTTTATATCTCCAGGTACAAGGTATTTACCAAGGAGAAAGATGAAAAAGCCGGAAAGGAGAGAGTATATTCCCCCGGCTTTGCCGGCGTTATGCAGAAGATGTTTGATTTTAAGAAATCAAAGCCTACCATATATGACATAACTCCCTTCACCGGTGTTGATGACTGCTATATCGAATATGGCAAGGAGTATTACGGATGCGCTGTTGAGATTTCTCCTGTTGAGTTCAAGTTTTATACAGAGAGACGCCAGGATGCGACCATCGACAGGATGTTTGGTTCGGTTCTGCGTACTATTGCAGGCAACGACAGCGCCGAGCTTATCAAGATCGAGCGTCCCATCATATTTGATTCATATATCAAATCAGAGGACAACAAGCTCGTAGAGATTAAGGAAGCATACCTTAACGGACTCCTTAACGACGATGAGCTGACAAAACGAGTAGCCATCATTGAGGACCGTAAGGAAAAGATCAAGAATCTCAACAAAAAGGACAAGGTTTATACAGATTTCCATTACATCGTATTTTACGGTCAGGACAAAAAGGCATTAAAGGCCCAGGCCCTCGATATGATAAATGTCATGAGACAGGCCGATGTAAACTGCAAGCTCCTCGGAGAAAAAGAACTCGTAATCTTCCTTAAGTACGGTTACGGCAAGGATTTCGATGAGCGTGAAGCATACAAGCTCACAAAGGATCAGTACCTTGACTGGATCCTGCCAAATACTATCGAGATGACAGCCCGCCAGGTAAAGTATGACGGACTCATCACCCATACACTCAGGGTTAAGGATTATCCTACAGTAGTTACAAATGCATGGGGCGCAGAGCTCTTTAACATGCCTAATACCAAGGTGACCATGAAGATAAGACCTGTAGACAGATACAAGGCAGTCAGACAGATTGACCACGCCCTTGAGGAAGTCAGGAGCCAGTACGGCGAGACAGGCAAGGCTTCAAAATCCATGGAACTCGAAACTCACTACAATACATTAAGTGAGGTGCTCTCGAGACTCCAGGGAGATAATGAGACCCTCTTTAATGTCAACATATATGTGACCATATATGACAAGGATCTCACCAAGAAAGAAGAGAACTACAAAAAGGGTATCAAGGCGGATGATGAATATTACGGAATCCCCATTAAGAAAAAGATCAAGCGTACTCTCTCGGAAGGCAGCTTCAAGACAACTGACATGCTCATGCTCCAGTTTGAGGCATATGCTTCATCATGTGTATCCGCATATGATGCATTAAAGGGTGAGAGCCGCGGTATCCACTCATCATCAGTGGCAGCCGTATTCCCTTACGTATTCAAGACTCTTAATGACAAGAACGGTATCTGCATCGGCGAATCCAACGGACTCCCTGTATTTATCGACTTCTTCAAGAGAGACAAGGACCGTGTCAACAGCAACGTCGTGATCATCGGTAAGTCCGGTTCCGGTAAATCGTATGCGACAAAAACACTTTTGGCAAACCTTGCGGCTGAAAACTCCAAGATATTCATCCTCGACCCCGAGAACGAGTATTACGAGATGGCCAAAAATTTTGACGGCAAGATCATCGATGTAGGTAGTGCCACCCAGGGACGACTTAATCCGTTCAATATCATCGCAGCCCTCGACGACAGCGAGGAGGATGATGACGGAGAGGCAACTGCTTCATCAAGCTACAATGTACATCTTCAGTTCCTCGAGGAGTTCTTTACTCAGATTCTCCCCGGTATGGATGCGGATGCCAAGGAATACTTAAACAACATCATCGTGCGTATGTATGATGACAAGGGTATCGACGAATATACGGATTTAAGCAAGCTTAAGCCTGAGGATTATCCTACATTTGACGATCTCTATGACAAGATCTTAAATGATTACCAGTTCTCACAGGGTGAGTACTCAAAGCAGAACCTCCGTACACTTCTTAACTACGTATCGAAGTTTGCTTCCGGAGGACGTAACTCCCTTATCTGGAACGGACCTGCATCAGTCAGCACAGATGAAAACTTTATCGTATTCAACTTCCAGTCACTGCTGGCCAATAAGAACAATACTGTTGCCAATGCCCAGATGCTCCTCGTACTCAAGTACATAGACAACGAGGTCATCAAGAACAGGGATTACAATATCAAGTATGGTGCAAACAGAAAGATCATAGTAGTAATCGATGAGGCCCATGTATTCATCGATGCCAAGTATCCTATCGCCCTTGACTTTATGTTCCAGCTGGCAAAGCGTATCCGTAAGTACAGCGGTATGCAGATCATCATCACCCAGAACGTAAAGGACTTTGTAGGTACCCAGGAGCTTGCGAGAAAGTCTACAGCCATCATCAATGCCAGCCAGTATTCATTCATATTCCCGCTGGCACCCAACGATATGGCAGATCTCTGTACCCTTTACGAAAAGGCCGGAGCTATCAACGAGAGCGAGCAGGATGACATCATCAACAACGGTAGAGGCCGTGCTTTCGTGGTGACATCACCTGCCGAGCGTACCAATGTCAGCATCATTGCCGACGAAGGTGTTGAGCGTCTGTTTACGATATAACCCCCGGAGGTTTAGGTTAATATGAAGAGTTTATTAAAGAAAATCACAATAGCATGCATGACCGTCCTGACAGCATTTACCGTGGCAGGATGCGGCAATGCCCAGACAGATACATCAGTTACGGATATCATAGCGAGAGGCTCTTTCAGAGTAGCGATCCCCGATTATGATACATCCCTCCTCTACTACGATACCGAGGCAGGCGCCTTCAGAGGTACCGAGGCGGAAGTCATCGATGTCATCGCCACTTCTCTCGGTGTACCTGTTCAGTATGTGGAGGTACCAAAGGCAGAGCTCATGCTGGCAGTAGCAAACGGCAATGCTGATGTAGCTATCGGCTATATCGATCAGAATTCATCGTCTCTCCAGAACTATGGCAAGACTCTGAGCTACGGAGGCGAGAATCTCTACGTCGTATCACCTAAGGGTGTATATGTAGGCAGCCTCACGGTATTCAAGGACAACAAGGTCGGAGTATCAAATCTCATCGATCAGAATGCATACGGACCCGTATACAACTGCGGCGCCGCAGAAGTCCTCATATATGACAATTCCCAGAGCGTTATCGCAGCTCTTTCAAATGACGAGATAGAGGGATATGTCTGCTACCAGTCAGAAGCCCAGTATCTCATATCAACAGGAGATTTCCAGGTACAGAGCTGTGTAGACCTTGACAGAGAAGAGTTTGTAATAGGTACGCTGGCATCAAATACAGAGCTGATCAGCGGTTCAAACAACCTGATCCAGATGTACCTCGAGGGCAAGAAAGCAGCATCATGGATGCCCCAGCCTGAAGTAACCGAGGAGCAGGCAGCACCCGCCCAGTAAGGTTTATATCATCCCGGTAAGGATTCTAAAGATAAGTAAAAGTATGAGAGGTGATTATTATGGCATATTTTGACAGTCCCAAAAACAGAGCACTCTGGAACAAAGAGTTGGCTTCATTAAGAAAGATGAAGGAAGACCGTCAGTCAGGTAAAGTACCTGCAGTGACAGCCGAGGCTTCTGAAAAACCGGATATGAGCATGAGAAATCTTCGCAATATGCATCGTGTCCGCACAAGCTACAAGGAACTTCTCGCAGAGGAGACTTCTGAGATCAAGGCACGCAGGTCGGCAGGCATGACCAAGGCCGTTGAAAAGAATGTGCAGAAGACAAAGTCTGCACCTTCAATGAGTCTGTAATTATCCGGCTAAAATCTACAGGAGAAATGCGATGAGAAGAAGACCTTTGCACCCGCAGATAAAGGGGCTCCTTTTATCTTTTATTATCTTAATTTTTTTAGTGCTTTCATACAGTATTGAAACCCTGGCTGCTGACCTTGTCGTATCGGGCCCTGATGATGAGGGTACATATACATACACGTACGGAAGCGGTACTTTTGAGACCAACATGACCGATGGAGGAACTTTCGAAATCGGTTATTTTTCGTGGGATTCAAATATAAATATCCTCTTAATGAGAGATGGCCAGAGCGTCAGCATTTCAAACGGCGATCCGGTTTTCCAGTCAGGCAGCTATGTTGCCCTTATCTATGACCTGTCATCAGGTGAGTTCACATCATTTACTTTTACAATAGCAAATACGATTTCGGGTATGGGCGGTATGCCCGGATCCGGAGGGGACTATGCCCAGTCTTCGGATATTGGGGATATCTACAGCTCCGAGATAGAGAGTGAGCTCGGCAGTCTCGACAGCAGTGTTGATACATTAAACAGTCTCTCTACCATGTTTTCATCTTTTGATTCGGATGAACTTGATACGGTAGAGATGGATTTTTATTTTGTACCCGAAACGGGAAATATCATCTACACGGCTCTTGGCAAGGATGTCATTGAGGCCAGTGTACCCAACAATGTCATGGTCAACAACGGCGTCTATGCAAAATCTGCCGGAGCCATGTCCCAGTTTACATATAAAGACGGTAACATTATCGCGACTCCCTCTGACTATACATACAGGGAGCCGGGATATTATGATATAGTTTCGTTTATTTATACTGACGCAGGTTCAAGCGGCACCGATGAGGACGCAGGAGCCTACGCTGCATGTACTCATTTCACATTCTGCATTCTTGATAAGGAGACCTCCGGTATCGGCGTGGTTAATGCTCCCAGGGGATTTCATTTTACAGGCATATGGTTTGACGGCAATCCCTGCAATATCCCTGACACCAATGCATACTTTATGCGGGAGGACGGCGATTATTATGTCACATATGCTGCCGATTCGGATATCAATCTCGTATTTTCTGCAGATATTCACAGAGATACTGTAGCGCCTTTCCTTGAGTTTAACCAGGAGATAGCGGATGGCTATGCCAGTGCCCCGGTTACATATACATGCAGTGAGCCCGGCGCAACAGTGACTCTCATTGTTGACGGTATCAATATGTCCCTGCCGGAAAATACAGAGATCTACAATTCCGGCCGGTATACATTCAGAGTCAGTGATGAGGCAGGCAATGTCAGAGAGTATACATTCTATACGAAAGCTAGATACAAACTGTTCTCCAAGGGCATGATCATACTGCTTCTGGTATTTTTAGGAATGGTTGGGGTTTACATGGCATCTGTCAGACATGGGGATTATAAAGTGTGACACTTCTGTGACACTTAATGTTTTATTATGGTAACAGTCAGAATTGAATGATAATAAGTTGCTGTAATTTTTAAAAGGTTAAAGAGGGATTTTCAGAGAGGTAAAAGTTTATGGATCAGGAACAGTTTAACAAGTATTACGACGAAGTATCGGGAAAGTTTTTCTCAAAGAAAAGTGATAAGGATGACTACTTCAAGGCGATTCTCTGGGACTTCTTCCAGGAGGAGATCCGGGAGATGCAGGAGAGGATAGCAAAGAATATAGAGAGTACCGATAAGATCTTCAGCGACATATTCGGCGACTATCTTATCAGTGATCCGGAATTTGAAAACGACCCGAATATCAAAGAAGCCGGTCATTTTGATGAGTCTGTTTATGAGAGGATTTTAAAGAGCCCCAAGTATATCATAAAAAATGCTGCCAGAGATGATTATGACAGATATGTAAAACAGGGCCAGGACAATATCCTTTTTCAGAAGATGGAAGACGGAACCCATAAACCAAGATTTAGCATCAAGATTGACAAGGAATATCTGACTCCGGAGATCAGAGCGAGAGTAAATGCACTTGGCAGAGACTATGAGCTCCTCAAAAAACTCGCGGATAAAAATGACATCAGAAATTCCAGAGAAGAAGTTACAAGTGAGCAGTATACAAGGTTAAAGAGCAACCTCACAGAACTTATAAAGGCTTTTCAATTAAATAAAGTACCAAAGGGTAAGTATAAGCAGATCAGCATGTTTTCCGAGCGTATGGATGAAATCCTGAATGTGAGCAAACGCCGTTCAAGCATGGCTGAGAGGAGCAACTCCATCGCTTTAAGCGTAAGCAAGTTCAGCAGAAAACTTTCCATGTCATATTCTGAAAAAGATATGCAGGAACTGAATGAGGCATATCAGAAACAGAAAAAGGATGCCGGAAAGAAAGATCAGGAAAAGGAAAGCGTAAAGAAAGAAACAAGCGAAATAACAAATCAGATTAAAGAACAGGTGGATAATCTGAACAAAGGCGTTGGTTTCGAAGGCGGTGAAGACGTAGTAAAAGACCTTAAGGAAATCCAGGAAAAGAGAATGGAATTCTTTGAAAAGGTCAACGGTACAATAAAAAAGGAAGACAATACAGGAGCTGCAGAGATCAAAGACATCGAAAATGACGTTAAGGGCATTTTAATCGCAAGGGATGATACACTCCGAATGGTAGTTGACAAGTATACAAACGTATACTCCAAGTATATCTTTCCCATGAAGACATTCCTTCATGCTATCGGATATAAAGACAAGATAGATAAGGAGCATCCTTTTCCCAAGAATCATCCGATGACCGGGTTATACAACAATTACAATCTTTTGATTGAAGAGATGGATAAGGTAAAAAAACTCGTCAAAGATTTTCAAAATACGGAAGAGGTTTCTGATCCAAAGAAGGTCAATGAACTCTTTAATTGTATGGCCAAGATTCAGGGTGCATGTATTGGTATAAAAGATCATTGCGAAAAAAACAAGAAAGTTGAAGAGTTATTTAGGGATGTAACGGAGAATATCCACGAATTTACAAGGGCTGCATTTGAATATGTAGCTGCGGATGTAAACATTTCAGACACAGCGAAAAAGACTCTGGAGCGCTGCAAGAGTGTAAAAGCAAAAACAAACTATACAGAATTAAACAAAGAGCAGCAAATAGAAGATCTGATCCTCCACGGCAAACCTATACCTACCAAGAAGACTCTCTCGCCTCATGAAAAGATGATGCAGGAGAGAAATAAAGATAAAACCCTTAAAGGCAAGGACGAGATGCTCCCTACAGATCCAAAGTTAAAAGGTAAAGTAATGGATAATCTGAGCAGATCCAAGAGCAAGGGCATGGGCTTTTAATTATGATTAAAACGATAAGGAAAACAAAAAAAGCATACAGAGTAGTTGTATTCATGCTTATCCTCAGCATGTTTATGACCGGCTGCACCAACCTTATCGGTGGTACTACGCCTGAAAAGGAATTTGACTACGGTATACTCGAGGAAGGCTCGGGTATGATCGATGAGAACGGTAAGCTCAAGGAGAGTACCAGAACAGGTGTAAATGCGAGACTCAACTATCTCGCAGGAGGAGATTATGGTGCAGAAAAATATTCAGCGTCGTACAAGGATGCGTTCTTTATAGCAGAGGACCTCTCCAACGATATCATGGATGTGAGCTACTTTAAACTCCTTGATACATATACCAATGTGAGCGGCAATACCGCATTCGTATATATATATCAGACCAAGCAGTACGCAGACGGAGGAAAGAGGACCGGTGAGCTTGTCCGCAAGCAGGAGACAGGAGATTATGTACTCTACCCCGATGTCTACACAGAGGAGGAACTTCCTGTGTCAGATACATATGTGACAGTCCTTGCCACATATGCATACGAAGAGGGCGAGACATCTTATCATGAGATCGCCAGGATTGACGGTGATGCAGTCAGCTCAATGATCGCAAAGCCCGTGTACGCTTCTGAGAGCAGCAATCTGGTTGATCCAAAGATTTCATATTACACAGTGCTCAGCAAGGAAAAGATATATGTTTACAATGCTGATGCCGTAAAGGTATATTCCAATAAACTGTCTGCCAAGTCTGAGATATCATCGGGACTGGGCAATATTACAGATACCGGAGTTGTGGATTCGTCTTTTGGCACTGTACTTTCAACAGGATTTGAGAAAGTATTTGATATCCAGGCAGAATTTAATGCATTCAAGTCAAATGATGAAACACTCAAAAACGGTAATTACGATATAGATGTTTATGATTATTCGGTATTTACGGATAAAGAGGATTTCTATGTGACCCTTGATGTATCGGCTACAAAGCAGGGATACACCGGCCCCGATATCGAGGTGGAGGTGGTCGATGCAGACGGCAATCCCATATCAACAGGCGACGACCAGGATGAAACCGTGGAGGACGACGTTGAGGAAGGCGCAGCCTTTGATTTCGTCGGTACCATCTGCCATGTGAAGCTCCCTGAGGGACTTGAGTTTCAGGAGCTTTATTCTCCGACAAAGACTGAGAAACTACGTTTTCTTGGCGCTTTATATGGTGTTGCAAGAGAGTTCAACTATCAGCTTGTCCCGGTGGACAGTATTTATTACGCTGATAAGGCTTCGAGCACTGTTTACGGTACGAGCGACTGGTTTTCACCTTATTTTGGATTTTATTCATATGTTGTAACCACTAATGGTGGAGGTGCCCTGGATGTTGGACGCAGCGGATTCTTTAGTTTTGCCTCCGGGTATGGAGAGAATACGAACTGTTTGGGGGAATATGTGGATGAAGATAAATTAAAGGCAGAAATTGATAAAAGAAAGAGGGATTCCGGAGATTACAAATATGAGAATAAAAGTTATAAGCTCGTAACAAACCCTGATGCTTACTGGTCTTTTTATCAGAGATACGGTGCGAATAAATATACGATCAATCTGACCGGAGATTTTGAAATCGTAGGTGATTATACATCACTCTTACAGGACTTTTTTGATACTCAGGTAGGTGTACGCCACTCTTCATTACTGGGTATAATCTCCATAGGAGATGGAATTGATTACCACGGTACACATTACAATGTATGGGGATCAGCCATAAACGGTTTGAAGTTTAAACTATACAACGGCTATCTTGATGCCTCTGCATTCGCCACAGCCGAGGCTGGAGTTGTTGAACCGTACTATCTCTGTGATGATCTGGCTGTATTTAAAGGAAACATACCCACTGATGACGCAGAAAAGGAGCCGGAGCAGTATCTGACACCATATGTCATCCCCCTGACACAGATTACGAATATCATGACAGATTATTCGTGGCTGTCAGAAAAGCTTATCAAGATTGCTCTTGAGAATGATGCAGGAGCATTTCATGGTATAGAAACAGCAGTTTATGATGGTAAACTCTATGTATTTTACATATATGACAAAAAGGTCATCATGTGCCAGCCCGACAGTTCCGGCCTCGCCGGTCTTGCGGCAGATACCGAGACTATCGGTATCGACAGGATAGACTTGCTCATAAACAATCTGAATGAGACAGGACTTAAATATAATACAGACAGGAACAGGACATACGGCACTGTCTCAGGCTACTATAACGGAGTGAGCCAGGGCGGATTTGAATGTTATGTCCTTGATACAGATAAATTTGCCCCCGGTGCCCTTGACGGTCCCTCATCCGGATATCAGTTTACAGGCAATACGGCAGAGGACAATTTCAAGACCGGATATACATCAAGCGTCAGCGCCAATATCGATCCGGATGATGTTACATCAAGTGCCCAGAATGGCGGTACTGCCGGCGGTACAGCTCAGGTTTACTACGAGTCATCGGCTGACGGTGTGACGAGAAAATATATCTCAATAGTTTTCGGATATGAAAATGAGGGTGTATCCTTCTATGACAATTCGGGCAATCCTGTTTCGGAAAATGTTGCCTACAGCGATATCATAGATGTATTAAACGGTACAAAGACCATAGGCAGTATCGTAAACAACAATACGACCATTATCAACAACTGGGATGTATCCCAGGCCAACAGTGATACTGAGTCGTTTAAGAGTATTAAAGATGTGATACTCCAGAATCTCCACTACAGATACAGCACGTTTGTGATCGACAACGGTGACGGTACATATAACATTGAGATCAGACAGGTTGAGAATACAGGAGATATCACTCTTTATTCATACACCGGTATAAAGGATGCAGAATCATTCTCTACCCAGGATCGCCAGTCCGGTACGGTAGTGATCGATGATTATACATGGTTATCACTCTTTAACTATGTGAGCAGCCGTTTACAGGGTAAGTCCGGCAGCCAGGCAGCTACCGATGCTGATCTTACAAGTGTTATTGTAAATTATGAGGCATCCAGCCTGAGATTTATTACAGGTACTTTTGACAACGATGGTGTATCGGAAAAATATATAGTCAGCACCACACCTGCATATGGTCTCGGATTCTATGATATCGGAAGCGGTCAGTATTTCGTACCTACCTTCCAGCGTCATGAGGTTCACAATGTCACGACTACTACCAAGACCATAGACAATGTATCTGTTAAGACTTATGATCTGACAAATTCTACAGATGAGATAGTATCTCTTGAAAGTATAGCCGCATACGGCATATATGAAAACAAGGGCAGCAAGTCTGATGTTTATCCCTACTACCTTATGGGATATGACAGAAAGGGCATGACATATACTAATGTCGAGATGATCAAGGCCAAGATGGTGCCATTTGGTGTTGCATACGCAACTACAGATGAGAGTGGTAATACAGTTTACTACAAGGATTTCACTCCCGTAGTGAGCCAGAACATGGTTTATTACCTTCCTACTGCATATTTCAACCAGTACGGAATGCTTATAATTGATAATTCATTTGATGATGACAGTGACGATCCGGTACCCGGAGGCGATCCGAGTCCGGCACCTTCCGGTAGCGGAGATGATCCGTATCCTTCAGGTGGCGGCAGTGGAGACGATCCGAATCCTACACCTTCGGGAGGCAGCGGCGGAGACGACCCGTATCCTTCAGGAGGCCCCGGTACAGATCCTTCCGGTGGTGGCGGCAGCGGAGACGATCCGTATCCTACACCAACAGGTGGAGGAGGCGGAGGTGATCCTACTCCTTCGGGAGGCCCCGGCACAGATCCTTCAGGCGGAGGAGGCGGTGGCAATGATCCGTATCCTTCAGGCGGAGGAGGCGGTGGCAATGATCCGTATCCTTCAGGCGGAGGAGGCGGTGGAGATAACCCGTATCCCTCAGGCGGAGGCGGTGGAGATAACCCGTATCCTTCAGGCGGAGGAGGCGGTGGCAATAACCCGTATCCTTCAGGCGGAGGAGGCGGTGGTAATGACCCGTATCCTTCAGGAGGCCCCGGCGGCGGTGGCAGCAATGCATCAGGCGGCGGTGGTAACGGCAACGGCGGATTCACCGGAGAAGTATATTCCAACCAGCCGAGGATCACATCACTCTATGGCTATGACGATGGCAGTGGCGATGGAGACGGAGACGGCAGCATATCCGGCAACGGAGTGTCTGACAACAGCGCATCGGACAACTCAGTATCCGGCAATGGCGGCAGGACCGCATCGCAAAATGATACGGGAACCGATACGGGATCCGGAACAGGTACAGGCTTAACAGCGGCCCAGGCGGCTTGTCTCATACTCCTTATCCTGCTTATCATCCTGATAATCGCATGGATCATTTACAGAAAGCGCAAGGGCTTGCCGATCATACCTCTTCCTGCAAAGAAAGAAAAGAAAGAGGAAGACTCCGGCGGAGTATCGTCATCCGAATCAAACGATGATCTCTTTGAGCCTGTGGAAGGCGGAGAGACAAAGGATTACAGATCCGAAGTAAATCCGGGACCTTTAACATCCCCTGAGGATTATGAAGAGCCCGAAAAAGAATACAACTTTACTGACGATGACTTCCTTGATGAGGAGGACGACGGCTACAGACACCGTTAACAAAATGTAAAAAAGGGTTTCTGCGTACTGCGCGGAAACCCTTTTAAGTTGATTACATTACAGTCCTTCCGTGTGATATAATTTTTAATGATTTATAACCACGGGGGAGAAAGTGAGACAGGATGGATACTAATCAGATATTAAAAGAAAACGAAATAAGCGCCAATCGTCTGATGACGCTGATCTTAAATGTGACGATTGTGATCGTGGCGATCACATGGGCTCTGTTTAGCACGGGAGTATTTTACAGCCGTGTATCCATACAGGGGCTGATGATATTTAATATTGTTCTGATGGCGGTTGCGGCTGCCGCATCAAGGGCTGTTAAATATGAAAAGCGCTGGGTTAAATATCTCCTGATGGCGTCACTTACGATTGTTTATGCCGTGACGACATCTGTGCTGACATACAACGTCTCACTGCTTATGGTGATTCCCATTGTTATGTCCGTCAGATATTTCTCAAAGAGATATACCATGTATGTGGCCGTACTTTCGGTCGTGGTATTTTTCATTGCATATCTGTATGGTGCCAATCATGGTATGCTCGATATGAACTTTGTCCAGTATCCTGTGGGTACGACTATCGTCACAGATGACCAGATGTGGCTTGACAATGCAGTTGCGGGTATTCCGTACGATACGGATCTCATGATTGTAAATACCATGCTGAACAATTATCTCGTCAAGCTGATGCAGATGATCATTGTGGCAGTCCTCTGTGTCAGGCTTGTAGCCCACGGCCAGGATCTGGTCCGCAAGCATAAAGACCTGACGGAAAATACAGCCAGGATCAGTGCGGAGCTGGATCTTGCCACCAAAATCCAGTCAGATATGCTGCCCAGTTATTTCCCTGCGTTCCCGGAGCGAAAGGAATTTGATCTATATGCTTCAATGACACCGGCCAAAGAAGTCGGCGGTGACTTTTATGATTTCTTTATGATCGATGATGATCACCTCGCCCTTGTGATCGCAGATGTATCGGGCAAGGGTATACCGGCTGCGATGTTTATGATGTTTTCAAAAAATATCATCGCCAATAATGTTATGCTGGGTAAATCCCCGGCAAAGGCGCTGACTGATGCCAATGCTGCCATATGTGCAAACAATACAGAAGAAATGTTCGTGACCGTATGGCTGGGAGTCCTTGAGATATCATCAGGCAAGCTGACATGTGCCAATGCAGGTCATGAATATCCAATACTCCGTCAAAACGGTGGAGATTTCGTACTTTTAAAAGACAAGCATGATATGTCTGTAGGATGGTTTGATGAGTGTGTATACGGAGAATATGAGATACAGCTTAAGCCGGGAGACCGTCTGTTTGTGTACACCGACGGTGTGGCCGAGGCAACCAATGCTGAGGAAGAGCTCTTTGGAACCGACAGGACCGTTGCTGCATTAAATAAAAATGTAAATGCATCTCCGAAGGAAATGCTTGGAAATATTAAAGATGCCGTTGATGAATTTGTAAAGGATGCAGAGCAGTTTGACGATCTGACTATGCTCGCACTTGAGTATAAGGGGTAGGATGCCGGGTTAAGGCAAATGCAAAGAGTTATGAACAACAGGAAATTCATCAGAAAAGAGCATATTTTTATATTACTTATCTCTCTCCTCGCCCTGATACCGAGATATATGTTTCGTGATTTTCAGTGCGGAGATATGAGAGGAGCCTTACTGCCGTGGTATGAGAAACTCTCATCAATGAATCCAAAGATCGCACTGTCGACTCAGGTAGGCAATTATAATCTTTTATATCAGCTTGTCATATACCTCCTCTCATTTATTAAGGGCGAGGCCATATACAAGATCAAGATTTTTTCGGTTATATTCGATTACGTCCTGGCAGCGGGAGTATATGCCTTTGTAAAAAAGATTTCAGATAAAAAGGCTTTTGTTGCCTACGCCATCACGCTTTTTCTGCCTACCGTATGGCTAAACTCTGCTTTATGGGGTCAGTGCGACGCCATATATGTGTCATTAATTATTCTGGCACTTTACATGCTCTATACAGGCAGACCGGTGCGCTCGTTTATCCTGCTTGGTGTTGCCTTTGCATTTAAGCTCCAGACAGTCTTTATCATTCCTTTTTATGTTTTCGCATATATTATCTGTATTAAAAATAAAAAGCAGGATATACGCCTCTGGCACTTTGCCCTCATACCCCTTACGGTAGTTGCGACGGCTCTGCCAAACATCATAGCCGGCAGACCTGTCAAAGATATTTTTGACATTTATCTTGAGCAGACCGATACGTATAAATATATTACGATGAATTATCCGAGCTTCTGGAATGTCATTCATCTTGTATATGAAAATGACAAGGCATGGTGCATCGGCATCACATGTCTTGTGCTTATATTCCTGATGATATTTATGTTTATCAAAAAAGCCGATGTTATGGGTAAGCATTTCTTATGGTGCGCATTTCTTATCTCATATACATGCGTACTCTTTTTACCGTCCATGCATGAGCGCTACGGCATGCTCTATGAGATACTGGCTCTGATCATGGCATTTGGCGCCGGATATATGTGGATCACTGTATTTATGTTCCAGCTCATATCCATGAAGACATATTTTTATTATCTCTACGGCAGTCCCCTCAATCTTGAATTTTTAAGTTTTATAAACGTAGCCATATACGTGATGATGCTCATCGCATTCTGGCGGGAGCTCTCGGGATGTCCGTACAGACTGACTCTTTTTGAGCGGGAGACCAGGATGATAAAGGATAAGGCTTTTAAGATATCAAAAAATGACTTAAGAGCGGTGCTTGTCCTGACAGCTATATTTCTCCTCCTTGGTGGTATGCACCTTGGCAGTATGAAGGCACCGGAGTCCTCTGTCATGGTAGGCACAGAGACAAATGTGGGCCGGGAGATCAGGGTATCCTTACCTCAGAAGGAATACGTCGAGTCCATATGCATTTATCCCCTAATGTCTGAAAAGTCATATTTTGCATTGTTTTATGCGGTGGACGGAGAGTGGGTCCAGTATGACGGGGAGACGACTCTAGGATTTATGTTCACGTGGAAAAAGATAGATGTAAGGGCGGAGACATATCAGTTCTGCCTCATATTTACAGACCCTTCCGTAGAGATAGGCGAGATAGTATGTCTTGATAATAAAGGAAAACAGATAGAGTTAAGCGTGGATGGATATCCGACTGAGCTTTTTGATGAGCAGGATACACTCCTTACATATCCTACCGGTTTTGATTCGATGATCTTTGATGAGATTTATCACGGTCGTACGGGATATGAGTTTGTCCACGGCCTTGATATTTACGAAAATACCCATCCGCCCCTTGGCAAGATCATCATCGCTGCAGGCATAAAGCTTTTTGGCATGAATCCTTTCGGATACAGGATCATGACCCTCTTGTTTGGGGCCCTTTGCATACCGGTCATGTATCTGATGGCCCTCCGTATTACAAAGGATTCAAAATATGCCATGCTGGCAGGAGTCCTTGAGGTCACGGAGTTTATGCATTATACATTATCGAGGATATCCACCATCGATATATTCGTGGCTTTCTTTGTGATATCCATGTTTTACTTTATCATCGCCTTTTTGCAGGAGGAGAAAAATAAATATCTCGTATTCTCCGGCATATCCTTTGCCTTTGGCGTGGCTACGAAATGGACAGCCATATACGCCGGGGCCGGCGTTGCCCTCATATTATTCGTATGGATGATCATAAAGATCAGGCGCAGCATTATTGATAAAAACAGGGACTCTTTTAATATTCCGGCGTTTATTGCAGTATGTGTCAGCGTATTTATCATACTGCCTGCATTTGTATATGTCATATCGTTTATACCTTTTGCCATTAAGTATCCTGACAAGAGTCTCCTGACCCATGCCATAGACTCAAGTATCGGCATGTACAATTATCACAAGGATCTTGATGCGACCCATCCTTTCCAGTCTCCCTGGTACAGCTGGCTGTTTGACTGGATACCCCTTATCGATGCGAGAAATACCATCGGAGATTACAAGAGTACTATAGCCACGTTTGTAAACCCTTTTGTATGTTTTGTGGGACTGGCTTCTGTGATACATCATTTTTACCTCTCATATACGGAGTTAAAGGGTAATATCCGCTTTGATAAAGAGGGTATAGGTGCTCCCTGTTATACATCCACGATTCTCATTGTATTTTACTTATGCATGCTGGCTCCGTGGTTTTTTGTCACGAGGATCGTATTTATCTATCAGTACTTTATCTGCACCAAAATACTGATACTGATGATATGCAACAGTATCAAGAATCTAACCTTTAAGCGGGAGGATAAGGTCATCAGGGCGGCCGGTATAGTTTCATCTCTCCTCTTTGCCGTATATCTCCCTGTCATATCAGGTATACAGGCCGGTTCAAAGTATATTGATGAAATCCTCAGAATATTGCCGAAATGGTGGTTTTGATTGAGAAATCCACGCAAAAATAGTATAATTATTAAGGTATTATGCAATTTTTTAAAGGGTGGATTTTTTAGTTTTTAATGGATATCGGTCAGCTTAATTCAGCTTTATATTTGGAGATCAATCTGTTTTCGATCATCCTCGTCGCCATCATCGCAGTGAGGACGAGGGGGATATCCCAGATGGTTGCCCAGAGAAACTTTACGATGGCTCTCTATACGCTTATCGTTTTTTTTGCATCCGATACCTTATGGATACTTATTGAGAACGGGACTCTGCCCTTTAGCAGGTTCTGGCTCCTGGCCACCAAGGATGTATATTTCTTCTTTACATCTCTCATGTGTTTTGCATGGTTTGTATATTTCGAGTATCTCCAGAATTCACCTTTGGTAAAATCAAAAATGCATATGAAGTATTCGAGTTTATTTGTGACGGTCCAGTTAGTGCTGATCATCATAAATAAATTTACGGGCATACTTTATTTTGTAAATGAAAACAATGAGTACAAGAGAGGCCCCATGTTTTTAAGTCTCTATGTCCTCTCGTACATATATGTCATCTTTACCTGTGGCCGGGCTTTTTTCGGATTTTTCAGGGCAAAAAACAAAAACAGTAAAATCACGCTTTTTAAGCTTGCTTCATTTCCCATACTCCCTGCGATAGGAGGTCTGGTTCAGTTTGCGTATCCGAGGCTCCCCATGGTGTGCGGTACCCTGTCCATAACGGTACTGCTCCTTTATCTTGACTGGACTACCCAGCTCATCTCGGTGGATCCTCTGACAGGACTAAACAACAGAAAGCAGCTTATAAATGCATACGATCATCTCATTAAAAACAACGGAAGTGATGATGTACCGGTATATCTTTTGATGATAGATGCCAATAAATTCAAGCAGATAAATGATACATACGGTCATATCGAGGGCGATGCAGCCCTTGTCCGTATCGCAGATTCTCTCCGTAAGGGGTGCGTGCCCTTAAAGCGCCGGGCCAGTATTGCCAGATACGGCGGAGACGAGTTTGTCATAGTAGCAAAGGCTGAAAGCGACGATGTGATTAATGACCTTGTGACCAGGATCAGGGAGGAACTTAAAAATCTTAATGATATGGCAAAGTCACCTTACGAGGTGACGGTGAGCATCGGCATAGCAAAAACCGGAGACCGTGAAGTACTGCCGCTTGAGGAGCTGGCTGCCAGAGCCGATGAAAAGCTTTATGAAGAAAAAGCGAAATTAAAAAAAGGTGAAAGATAAAAAATGAAAGACAAAAAGAAGGAAAAACCGGTAGTAGTACAGCCGGTACTCATATTTATATTGGCCATCATCATGACAACAGTTGCACTGATCGCGTGCGACAATATGAATCTCAGTGCTTTGCCTGACAACTGGATCAAAAACATCTCATTTGATGAGCTTGGCATGCTGGTAGCCATGGCTATCATGTTCAGCCTCATCATGGAGACAAAACAGTCAAAAAAGACACTGAAATTTATGAGGCTGGTATCCATCACCTCTGCCACAATGTTTTTTGACATGTCATGCTGGCTCTTTGACGGCGTGGCCAGATACAGGATCATAGTCAAACTGGCCAATACATGCTTTTACATATTCGGTATCGCAGTCGGAATTTTCTTCTGGGATTATCTCAAGGAAGAGCTGGAGCTTCACAAAAAGCATCATGAAGTGTTCAATGTGATAGCCCATATCCTGATGCTCCTTAATATCCTGTCCATAATAATTAACTGGTGGACCGGATGGTGCTTTACCGTAGATGCAAACGGCGTATATGAGAGATCAGACAATTTCTGGTATACATACATTCCGACTATATATATATTCATCGTGCTGATCGGGGTGATCATCCATCACAAGATGTCCTTTTTTGAAAAGGCCATCCTGCTGACGTACGAGGCGACACCTATATGTGCGATGGCTATTCAGGCCATGAACTACGGATTGTCAATTATATATCCGTCATGCCTTGTGGCCGAGCTTATTATTTACGGCAATATTTACTTAAAGAGAGCCAGACAGATGGCAGAGCAGGAGGCAAAACTTGCTGAGCAGAATATCGCCATCATGGTATCCCAGATCCAGCCCCACTTTTTATACAACACCCTGACTACCATCAGCAATCTCTGCCGTAAGGATCCTGAAAAGGCAGAGGATGCGACAGTCATGTTTTCAAGATATCTGCGTATGAACCTTGACTCTCTTAAAAAGATGGAGCCGGTCATGGTGGCTGCGGAGATAGAGCATGTAAAGATTTACCTTGAGCTTGAGCAGATGAGATTCGGCGATCAGCTACGGGTTGAGTATGATATTAAAGAGAGTAAATTCAAGATACCGGCCCTCAGTATCCAGCCCATCGCGGAAAACAGCGTAAAGCACGGTATCCGTGAAAAGGATGGCCCGGGAACCCTTAAGATATCTACGAGCAGAGACGGAGACTTTTACGTGATAGTAGTTGAGGATGACGGTGTCGGATTTGATACGAGCCAACCGATAGTTGAGGACGGCAGGACCCATGTAGGTATGAACAATGTCCTCGACAGACTGAAAGAGATGTGCGATGCAGAGACAGAGGTGATCAGCAGTCCCGGCAACGGATGCAGGACGATCATCAGGATACCTGTGGAAACCCCGTAAGAGTACAAAGAGGAGGATAAGATCATGTTAATTTATGCAATCGATGATGAGGACAACGCAAGAGAGTATCTCATTGACAAGATTAAGAGAGTGGAGCCGGATGCGGAGATCCTGGATTTTAACAATGCGGCAGATGCCCTTGAGTCAGTAAAGTCAAAGCCTTTTGACGTGGCATTTCTCGATATCCAGATGCCCAAGGTAAACGGCGTAGCCCTGGCTAAAAAGTTTAAGGAGATCAATCCAAAATCAAATATCATATTTGTCACAGGCTATTCAGAGTACATGGCTGACGCATTTTCCCTTGATGCCAGCGGATATCTCCTAAAGCCTGCCACAAAGGATCAGGTAGCCCACGCCCTTGAAAACCTCCGCTATCCCATTGCATCGGATGAAGGTCCCGACGTGGTGATCCAGTGCTTTGGCAACTTTGAGATCTTCTGCAAGGGAGAGCCCCTTCACTTTAAATATAATAAATCAAAAGAGGTGGTTGCATACCTCGTAGACAGAAACGGTGCGGTATGTGCCAACGGTGAAGTGATCACAGCCATCTGGGAAGATGATGACAAGCATGATTCATATTACAGATCACTGCTTAAAGATATCCAGGATGTATTTACAGAGGCCGGATGCAAGGATGTCCTCTCGAGACAGCGTGCAGGTGCAGCCATTGTGACCAGCAAGGTCAGATGTGATTATTACGATTTCCTCGCAGGCAAGCCCGCCGGTATCAATGCATATCACGGCGAGTACATGAACCAGTATTCATGGGCAGAGGAGACGGCAGGATCACTTTTTATGGATGATGATGATTTCTGATATCCTGATATTAAATAATTAACGGTCCGGAAGGCCGGACCAAAAGGAGAGAGTAATGAGTTTAGACAAGGAGAGCCGGGTAGCTGTTCTGATACCGGCGTACAACCCTGACAAAAAGATGTCGAGTCTCGTCCATGAGATGGCAGAGAAATTTGAGCATATCATAGTGGTCAACGACGGATGCTCCGATGAGTACACTCCCATATTTGAAGAGCTTGACCCCCTGGTTACCAGGATCAACCATGAGGTAAACAAGGGCAAGGGCCGGGCACTCAAGACTGGCTTTGAGTATATACTTAATAACCTTAAGGACGTAACAGGCGTAGTGACGGTTGATGCAGACGGCCAGCATACTGTTGAGGATACCATGGCATGCTGTAAAAAGTTTCTTGAAAATCCAAAGACTGCAGTATTCGGATGCCGTGACTTTTTATCGGATACCAGCATCCCTCCAAGGAGCCGGTTCGGAAACCGTCTGACCAGCAAGCTCATGAAGTTCTTTTGTGACATAGAGCTTTCTGACACGCAGACGGGCCTGAGGGTCCTGCCGTATACATCACTTGATGAGATGCTAAAGGTAGACGGTGACAGATATGAGTATGAGATGAACATGATCTTTTCACTTAAGGACCTTGGCATAGGCTGGGTGGAAAATCCCATATCCGTTATCTATATTGATGACAATGCCAGCTCCCACTTTAATCCCATCAAGGATTCCATAAAGATATATAAAGTATTTGCAAAGTTTATGCTCTCGAGCTTTGGATCGTCACTCCTTGACCTCCTCATATTTACCATACTGTGCGGAGTGTTAACCGGAGTACTTCCCGATGGAGGATTTTTAGGACGCATTACGGTAGCTACAGTGATAGCCCGTGTATGCTCGGGTATATTTAACTTCAGCATCAACAGATGGATATTTGGCAGCCGTGCCAGCGTAGGCAAGACAGGACCGAGGTACCTGCTGCTCTGGCTTGTCCAGATGTCATTATCAGCAGGACTTGTGAGCGGAGTACACTTCCTCCTCTCATTCATCCATCCGACAGTCATTAAAGTCGTAATAGATACCATACTGTTTCTCATCAGTTACAAGATTCAGCAGAAGTGGGTTTTTGTAAAGGATAAATAATGTAATGAAGATCATTCATACAGCCGACCTTCACCTCGACTCGAGGATGAAGACCAATTTAACAGGTGAACAGGCCACTTTGAGGAGGAGCGAACTCCTTGAGTCCTTCAGACGCATGGTTTCCTACGCTGCGGACAACGGCGCCGAGGCTGTGCTCATATCCGGAGACATGTTTGACCGGCCTGTATCCAAGGTCATCGGCATGGCCAAAAATCTCGTGATGGATGTCATCATCAAAAATCCGGACATCTCATTTTATTATCTAAAAGGAAATCATGACGAGGGAGATCTCTCCCTCGAATTTGACAGGCTTCCCGATAATCTCTATTTCTTTGATAAAGAATGGAAAGATTACCGTATAGGACGCCGTGTTGTCGTGAGCGGAGCCGAGCTTACGGGAGAAAACAATATGACTTTATTTGATTCCCTGGCTCTCGATGCCACGGATATAAATATAGTCATGCTCCACGGCAACGCATCAAGGTTTGGATCAGATGGGGACAGGGATGCCATATCCTTAACTGAACTTAAAAACAAATCGATAGATTATCTGGCCCTCGGCCATATACATAAGTATGACAGACAGCAGCTGGACGGCAGGGGTATATACTGCTATCCCGGATGCCTTGAGCCAAGGGGCTTTGACGAGACGGGAGAGCATGGCTTTGTCATGTTAAATATTAGCGAGGAGACAGGGGTGATAACCGATACGTTTATACCCTTTGCCACGAGACAGGCATATATATGCCATGCCGATGTGACGGGGGCATCGTCCATCACGGAAGCGATAGACATGATCGATGAAGCCTTTGATGAGGCGGGATATACAGATGACGATATGGTAGAGCTCTATATCGAGGGGGATGTTGAGGTCGACTGTGATATAGATGAGGTCTACATAGCAAACAGGTTTAAAACGAGATTCTTTGCATTTAAGTGCAAAAAGCTCACGAGAGTCAGAATAGATTATGACGCATTTACACTCGATGCCAGCTTAAAGGGCGAGTTTGTCAATCTGGTGAGGGATGCGTCAGATATCAGTGAGGATGACAAGGGAGCCATCATACAGCTTGGCATATCACTCCTTGCCAATCCGAATGCACTTAAAAACTGATACGGGGTAGATTAATTGAAACTGATCAAATGTCATATAAACAATTTTGGATGTCTGTCAGATGTGGATCTGCAGTTTAATGAGGGTGTGAATGTCATCAACCGTAAAAACGGATGGGGCAAGAGCACTCTGATCGCATTTATCCGGGTCATGCTCTTTGGCTTTGATAATGAAAATGCCAGGGATACAGATAAAAATGAGAGAAAGTATTTTAAGCCCTGGAACAAGGCAGACAATTACGGAGGCAGTCTCGAGGTGGAGGCTGACGGCCGTATATACAGACTGACTGCGGTATTTGGCAAAAAGCAGGCAGAGGACACGAGACAGGTCATCGATACGGTGACGGGGCTCCCCTATGAACTTTACGGCAAGTCATTCGGAGAGACATTCTTCCTCATAAATGCCAAGTCGTTTGAGAGGACGGTTTACCTGGCCCATAATGATAGGAGCGATGAGATCACCGATGATGTGAGAGCCAAGATGGGCAACGTCGAGGGCGTCAGGGATGACATAAATAATTCTGACAAAGCAATAGATGCTCTCGATACTGCGATAAAAGCCATCGAGTCAGGACGGTCAAAGGGCAGATTAAACGAGATAGCAGGCCGTATATCAGACCTTGAGAGGATATGCAATGAAAAAGAGCCCCTCACAAAATCCCTTGATATCATTACGGAAAAGTATGAGCAGGTAAGGGAAAACGGCAAGAAGCTTACAGAGAAAATCTCAGAGACGGTCAGCCGCATATCAGCCGAGAGTGAGCTTCAGAATATGTATGCCAGAAAAGACAGATATTTTGATCTCATCAGGGCTGTGACGCAGAGGGAGGAAAAGCTCAGTGACTTAAAGCTCGCATTTCCAAACGGCGTGCCGAAAAAGAGCGATATCTCATCATATCAGGAAGAGTACGCATCCTGTATGGAACTTAAGGGCAGGATGGATTATCTGTGCCTTAGTGATGAGGAAAATGATATTTTAATAAATCTGACGGAAGTATTCTCAGACAGTGTGCCGACAGATGAGCACTTTGAACTCTTAAAGAGAAATATTAAAGAGATAAGCAATCTCGATAAAAAGATTGAGAGTAACAGGCAGACATATTCAGGCAGGGAGCGCCTTGAGGAATTAAAATCAAGGTATAACGGCAACATCCCGGAGCCCGGTGTCATAGACAGATATATCGATATGTCATCTGTCGGGACAGATTATGCCCAGCAGCTAAAGATGACTGAGAGCGAGTATTCATTAAGGCAGGAAGCTTTAAATAAAGAGATCGACAAAGCCATCGCTGAAAAGCCGGTATAGGAGTCCTCGTATTTTTAGGGCCCATAGGCGTACCCATGCTGTGCATCGGTTTACTCTTTTCATTTCTCCTTGGTACTGTCAGGGATAAGGAGATCAAAGATCCTGCCCTTGAAGAGCTTGCATCAAAGAGGGATGCCATAAGTGAAAAGGCCGGGGCCATCGACGATGAGCTAAGGTCATTTATGGAGAGCACAGGACAAAGGTACAACAGGAGCCAGGCTACATATATGCTCCTGAATATGCGTAATGATGCAGATGAATACAGGCGTCTCGCTGAAAAGATATCCCATGACGATACACCGGCCCTTATGGAAAAGAGGGACAAAATATTAAGTGACACAGATGGGCTCATCAGGCCGTACGGATACAGCATATCAGGTGATATGTCAGCATCGGAGCTTATGGATATCTGCAATGACCTTTACGGCAAAGTAAAGACATACGATACTCTCCTTGAACGTCACAGTGAATATACAAAAGTAAATACGAAATACAGGCAGACAGTCCTCGGCACGGAAAACTTTTTAAGATCCGGCGGATACAGCACGGATAATCCGTCAGAGTCATTAAAGGACATGGCGGAGAAACTTACCGGATATGAGAATGCAAAAGAGGAGCTTGATAAAGCTCTGGCAGCCAGAAAAGCATTTGAGGATGAGTATCCCGGATTTGAGTCCCTGATGGCCCTTGAAAAGCCGGCTGAGAGTGTGCCCGTCACTGAGCTTGATGCCATGAGACTTGACCTTGAGGGACAGCTCTCAGAGAATAAGCGAAACGAAGAGGACTACAGACGCCAGATAGAGGAAAAGGAAAAACGTCTTGAGGAGATCGAGATATCCGTATCCGAGATGGCTGACCTTGTATCTGAGCGGGATACATTAAAAGCAAAAAAGGCTCTTTATAAAAAGACCATGGAATGTATCACCGCCGCAAAGCAGAATTTCATCGGTAAATATATAGGACCTGTCCAGAGTGCATTCAGGAAATATATAAAGACTCTGACAAATGAGGACCCTGATAATTACAATATCGATATGAACATGAACCTGACGAAAGAGGACGGAGGCAGCAGAAAGACGAGAGTCTTTTTCAGCGACGGCCAGCAGGATGCCATGGGTATATGTATGCGCATGAGTATGGTCGATGCCATGTATAAAGCTGAGAAGCCGTTTATCATCATGGATGATCCGTTAAACAATCTGGATGATTACTCATTAAAGCAGGGACTTGATATGATCGAAAAGCTTTCTGAGGAGTATCAGATAGTTTATATCACATGTACGGAAAAGAGAGATTACAGTGATGGAAAGCACGAAACTGTTATCAGAGGAAAATAAAAAGAAACCGGGGATCACGGAGAGTACCCTGAAACTCATCGCCATCGTCACCATGGCCATAGACCATGTAGGCGCCGGCCTTTTAGAGAGGATGATCAGGTGGTACGGATTTTATACCCTCGAGACCGAAGAGCAGATGGAGAAATGGATGGCAGTCCACGGCCATCTCTATTACATTGATATGGTCCTTCGCAGTATAGGCAGGGTAGCCTTTCCAATCTTCTGCTTTATGATAGTCGAGGGATTTTTCCATACGAGAAACAGGTTTAAGTATGCAGCGAGGCTCTTTATGTTCGGGATCATATCCGAGATACCTTTTGACCTGATGCTTAAGGGCAGGATGTTTGATTTCGGATACCAGAATGTCTATTTCACCCTGGGCCTCGGACTCCTCTCCATCTGGGCCCTTGAGCGGATCACTTCTTTGGAGAAACTTAAAAACTGTCATATTATCGTAAAAGGTATTATAATGGTCATCACAGTGGCCGTATTCGGAGTCCTGGCAGAGCTTATGATGACGGACTACGGAGCATTTGGAGTACTTGCCATATCCGTTATGTACGTGATGCGCAGCTTTGTCAAAAAGGCCACGAATAAATGGATATTCCTGTCAGGCATTTTTTCACTTATGATCAGCAACCCGTTTGAGGGTTTTGCAGCACTGGCAACCCCCTTTGTTGCAAAGTACAACGGGGAGCGGGGACTTAAGTTAAAATATTTGTTTTACGCATTTTATCCGGTTCACCTGTTTATCATTTATCTGATAACCAGGATGCTCGGATTCTGGACATAAATATCAGGGAGAAAAAACATGAAAATAATAGTAGTCGGCTGCGGCAAAGTCGGTATCTCGATCATCGAGCAGCTGTCCCTTGAAAAACATGATGTAACCGTAATTGATTTTAAGGCTGATATTGTCACCGATATCTCAAACCGTTTTGATGTAATGGGATATGTGGGCAACGGCGCATCGGCAGCTACCCTCTCAGAGGCAGGCGCTTCCGAGACGGAGCTCCTCATTGCTGTCACCGACAGTGATGAGATCAATCTCCTCTGCTGTCTCTTTGCCAAAAAGGCCGGTATCAAGAGTACCATAGCCAGAGTCAGGGACCCGAGATACAGTGAAGAGGTATCCTTTATCAAGGAGGAACTGGGACTGTCGCTTATATTAAATCCCGATTATGATGCAGCCAGGGAGATCGCGAGACTCATGCGTTTCCCCTCAGCTGACAAGATAGATACATTTGCCAAGGGCCGCGTGGAGCTCCTTAAATTTGAGGTCCTTGAGGGTTCACTCCTTGAGGGCAAGAGCCTCATAGAGATAGGAAAGATAGTGAGCACGGAGGTCCTTATCTGCGCTGTATCAAGGGGCGATGAGGTCATCATTCCAAACGGTGTATTCAGGCTGGAAAAAGGCGATATGATCAATGTCATCGCGTCATCCCAGGCAGCCAGGGTATTTTGTAAAAAGATCGGAGTCGAGACCCATCAGGTCAAGGACTGTATCATAGCAGGCGGAGGCAGGACAGCATTTTATCTGGCCCAGCAGCTCCTATTATCAGGTGTTGCCGTCAAGATCATCGAGTCAGACAGGGCAAGGTGCGAGAGCCTGGCAGAGCAGCTGCCAAAAGCCACTGTTATATGCGGCGATGCCACAAACCAGGAGATACTCCTTGAGGAGGGCATAGAGCAGGCGGAGGGCTTTGTATCCCTGACAGGTATGGAAGCAGCTGCCAAAAGCCACTGTTATATGCGGCGATGCCACAAACCAGGAGATACTCCTTGAGGAGGGCATAGAGCAGGCGGAAGGCTTTGTATCCCTGACAGGTATGGATGAGGGCAATATGTTCCTCTCTCTTTATGCCAAGAAGTGTTCCAAGGCCAAGGTCGTGACCAAGCTCAACTATTTTGCTTCAAATGATATCGTTAAAAACTTTAACCTCGGCAGTATCGTTACGCCAAAAAATATTTCGGCAGACCTGGTAGTCAGCTACGCAAGAGCGAGACAGAACTCTATCGATTACGGTGAGAGTAATGTTGAGACTCTTTACAAGATCATTGACAACAAGGTTGAGGCCTTGGAGTTTGGTATATCCAAAAATTCTCCTGTAGCCGGCGTGCCGATCCTTGAGCTTAAGTTAAAGCCGGACATCCTGCTCGGCTGTATCATCAGGGGCAAAAAGATGCTTATCGTAAACGGCCAGTCGGTGATAAAC
>CADBFE010000003.1 GCA_902793845.1 uncultured Lachnospiraceae bacterium
CATGTACAGGACGGAACCAGATTTCATCATGAGAGATATGACGGCAAGGGCTATCCCGACGGTCTTAAAGGTGAAGAGATACCCCTGTTTGGCCGTATAATCAGTGTGGCTGATACATTTGATGCCATGACATCAAACCGTGTATATCGTAATCATATGGATACGGATTACGTCATGAACGAGATGAAGAGAGGCCGGGGAACCCAGTTTGATCCGGATGCACTGGATGCATTTCTGCGCCTTATTGATAAAGGCGTTATCAATCTTGAAAAAATTTATGCCCAAAAACGCGCCGAGATACAGCAGGCAGATCCAAAGGCCCAGGAAGAGCTGGCCCGCCGTGTAGAGGAGGATAAAAAGATTCAGGAAGCCCAGATGAAAGATAAGGAGGGAGAAAAGTCATGAAGAGAGTATATTTAGTGACATTGCTTACATGCCTTATAGTTATGGCCGGATTCATATGGTGCTTCAATTACCTCAATCTCTCCGGGGGAAAGGACCATCTGACAGTAGGCTTTATTTATGATAACGACGAGAGTACTCCTTATACCTACAATTTTTCCCTTGCAAAAGATGCGGTTGAGAAAAAATACGGTGAAAAAGTTGATATATTAACATGCAGCAACGTACTTGATGATGAGATGGAGGAGCCCTTAAGAGATCTTGCCAAGCAGGGATGCGATATCATTTTCTTTAACGGATACAGCAGCGCTGTAATGGAACTGGCACCGGAATATCCGGATATAGAGTTTTGCCAGGCATCATATATGGATATGAAAGGCGTAACGGTACCTGACAACTATCATACTTTTAAAGGCGAAGCCTTTGAAGGCCGTTATGTAAGTGGTATAGCTGCCGGAATGAAGATACAGCAGATGATAGATGAAGGCATCATTACGAGCGATCAGGCTATCGTAGGATTTGTGGCGGCATTTCCAAATTCTGAAGTAATATCGGGATATACAGCATTTTTCCTCGGTGTCCGCTCGGTAGTACCGGATGCAGTAATGCGGGTTTGTTACACAGAGACATGGAGCAGTTACGCCCTTGAAAAGAGCGCTGCAGAGCAGCTCATAGAAGACGGATGCGTGATCATATCACAGCATACCGACACCATAGGTCCTGCAATTGCATGCGAGGAAGCAGCCGATAAGGACAGGGATGTGTATTTCATAGGATGGGGCCAGAGCATGTCAGAGGTAGCTCCCGGCTCGTCTATCGTAACGGCCAGGATATGCTGGGAACCATACGTACTCTCTGCTGTAGAAGCAGTCATGTCAAATAAGACAATTGAAAAAGTGGTTTCAGCCAGAATATTTGGCAGCGATGCAAGTGCCGGATTTGATTGCGGATGGGTGGAAATGATTGATTTAAACGGGCCGATAGCTGCTCCCGGTACCCAGGAAGCCATGGATAAAGCCATAGAGATGTTTAATAAGGGCAACGGAGACTTTGTTTTTAAGGGAGATTATACGGGAGTATCGATATCCGATCCGTCAAAGACAATTGATCTTAAAAACGGTTATACAGAAAATGAATACACTTCGTATCCCCTGTTTGATTATGTCCTTGATGATGTGATCACGGTGATAGAGTAAAAAATATAAATCATTGACTTGATTTTGAATATAGCATAATATTAACACTGTACTTTTATTTGCGTTTTATTCTATATATTTTATATGAAATGATGCGCAAAACATATATTTAGGAGGAGACAAAAATGGGAAGAGTTTATAATTTCTCAGCAGGACCTGCGGTATTACCCGAAGAGGTTCTTAAAGAAGCAGCAGAGGAGATGATGGATTATAAGGGATCCGGTCAGTCCGTAATGGAGATGAGCCATCGATCGAAAGTATACGATACCATTATCAAGGAAGCTGAAGCTGATCTTAGAGAGCTTATGAATATTCCTGATAATTATAAGGTACTGTTTTTACAGGGTGGTGCTTCACAGTTCTTTGCAGAGGTTCCTATGAACATGATGAAGAACAAAAAGGCCGGATATATCATCACAGGCCAGTGGGCAAAGAAGGCATTCCAGGAGGCAAAGATCTACGGTGAGGCTGTAGAGCTTGCATCTTCAGCAGATAAGACATTCAGCTATATTCCTGACTGCTCTGATCTCCCTATCACAGATGATATGGATTATGTATATATCTGCGAGAACAATACCATTTATGGTACAAAATATAAGAAACTCCCTGATACAAAGGGCAAGATCCTCGTATCTGATGTGTCATCATGCTTTTTATCAGAGCCCGTTGATGTGACAAAATACGGTGTTATTTACGGTGGTGTACAGAAGAATGTAGGACCTGCAGGATGTGTGATCGCTATTATCAGAGAAGACCTCATCACAGATGAGTGTCTCCCCGGAACACCTACCATGCTTAAATGGAAGACCCAGGCAGACAACGATTCACTTTACAATACGCCTCCCTGCTA
The DNA here is from genome assembly GCA_902793845.1 of uncultured Lachnospiraceae bacterium. Classification (GTDB taxonomy): domain Bacteria; phylum Bacillota; class Clostridia; order Lachnospirales; family Lachnospiraceae; genus NK4A136. The sequence continues at coordinate 2,449 of CADBFE010000003.1, forward strand.
CACAATCTATATTTGTGGCAAGGTATTCAAGTGGCTCAAGAAAATGGGTGGACTTGAAGAGATGAAGAAGCGCAACGAGGAGAAGGCAAAGATCCTTTACGATTTCCTTGATTCTTCAAAGCTCTTTAAGGGTACTGTTGTAAAGGAAGACAGATCACTCATGAATGTACCTTTTGTAACCGGCGACGAGGAACTTGATGCCAAGTTTGTAAAGGCTGCTACAGAGGCTGGATTTGTAAACCTTAAGGGACACAGATCAGTAGGCGGTATGAGAGCATCTATCTACAATGCAATGCCTAAGGAAGGCGTAGAGAAACTCGTTGAGTTCATGAAGAAATTTGAAGCAGAGAATGCTAAATAAGGAGTATAAAAATGTTTAAATATAATTGCCTTAATCCAATCGCAAAGGTTGGTCTTGATAAGTTTTCAATCGATTATGCAAAGACAGAGGATATGAATGAGGCAGACGGCGTACTTGTCCGTTCTGCAGCAATGCACGACCTTGAGCTCCCGGCATCCCTTAAAGTCATTGCCAGAGCCGGTGCAGGTGTAAACAATATCCCTCTTGATAAGTGTGCCGAGCAGGGTATCGTGGTATTTAACACACCCGGTGCCAACGCAAATGCCGTTAAGGAACTCGTACTCGCAGGAATGCTCCTTGGCAGCCGTGATATCGTAGGCGGTATTGAGTGGGTTAAAGAAAATAAGGTCGATGAAGGCATTGCAAAATCAGCTGAGAAGGCAAAGAAGGCTTTTGCAGGTACAGAAGTACTCGGCAAGAAACTCGGTATCATCGGTCTCGGTGCCATAGGTGTACTTGTTGCAAATGCAGCCGTAGGACTCGGTATGGAAGTATACGGATACGATCCCTATCTTTCAGTAAAGAGCGCATGGAGCCTTGATACATCAGTTAAGCATGTGGTAGATGTAAATGATATCTACAAGAACTGTGACTATATCACAATCCATGTACCTCTTATGGATGCTACAAAGAATACGATCAACAAGGATGCAGTCCAGATGATGAAGGACGGTGTGATCATCCTTAACTTTGCAAGAGATTTGCTCTGCGATGAGAAGGCTATCCTCGACGGAATTAAGGCAGGTAAGGTGAGAAAGTATATCTCTGACTTCCCTAATCCTACAACTGCAGGTCAGGACGGTGTCATCGTAATTCCTCACCTTGGAGCATCTACAGAAGAGGCAGAGGACAACTGTGCAAAGATGGCTGTTGACGAGATGAGAAACTTCCTTGAGAACGGTAATATCGTCAACTCCGTTAACTATCCTAACTGTGATATGGGTGTATGCTCTACAGCAGGACGAGTTACAATCTGCCATAAGAATACTGCAAACATGATCACAAAGTTTACAGCTACATTCGGAGACCTTAATGTCAACATCGAAAACATGATGAATAAGTCAAAGGGTGATTATGCGTATACAATGCTTGATGTTGCAGCACCTGTAACAGATGAGCAGGTTGCCGCTCTTGAGAAGATCGAGGGCGTAATCCGTGTTCGTGTAATCAAATAAAGTTATATTGTAAATACCTAAGGCACAAAAAAGGGGTACACACTGAGCGCACGCTCCACTACGCAATGTGTGTACCCCATATTTTTTGCTCATATCGGCACGGATTACGGCATCGAATCCCCGTAGGAGTTCATATTGCCCATGGTGCTCTGGAACTTCTTCTCAACATTGACACCGCGCTCTGAAGCCAGATCCATATACCTGATGAACACATCCTCTACTGCAACGCCTTCCTCGGCTGCAATCTCCTCCATAACAGGCTTTAACTTCTCAAGCTGAAACGAAACCTTGGTCTTCTGGGGATCAATCCCGTCGAGAACTTTGTCTGCATATTCATTAATTCGGTCAAGAAAGACCTTTTCCTTATCTGTCATGATAAAACCTCCGAAATATGTTTTACGAACTATATTCTATCACAACATCATTTTTCGTCAAAGTTATGGTAAATACATGGTATTTTTGATAAAATATTGATTTAATGGAGGATAAAAATGGCACAGATATTTCCTTTTAAAGCAGTCAGACCGTCAAAAGAATATGCGGATATAATACCCGCACTTCCTTATGATGTTTATTCCAGAGCAGAAGCTAAAGCAGAGGTTGCAAAGCATCCCCATTCGTTTCTTGCGATAGACAGGCCGGAAACCAATTTTGACGACAGCAATTTTGATATGTACAGTGACGAGGCTTATGAGAAAGCTGCTTCAATGCTTAAGGCATGGAAAGAAGAGGGCAGCTTTGTAACTGATGAGGAGCCTCACTATTATGTATACGAGCTCACTATGTGTGGCAGGAGCCAGACCGGTATCGTGGGCTGTGCATCAATTGATGATTACTTAAACGGTGTCATCAAAAAGCACGAAAATACCAGGAGAGACAAGGAAGAGGACAGAGTCCGCCATGTATATACATGTTCGGCCCAGACAGGTCCTATCTTTTTGGCATACAGAGGCGATGCAAAATTAAAGCTCGCCATCCAGGAGATCAAAAAAGAGGATTCTCTCTACGACGTGACAGGTGATGACGGCATCAGACACAGAGTGTGGATCGTCACTGATGAAGCTGATACAGAGCTTATCAAAAAGACTTTTGACAATATGGACAGTATCTATATTGCCGACGGTCATCACAGATGTGCATCTGCTGTCAGGGTTGGACTCATGAAGAGGGAGGAAAATCCCTCATACGACGGAAGTGAAGAGTTTAACAGGTTTATGGCTGTGCTTTTCCCTGATGAAGAGCTCTCCATACTTGATTACAACAGAGTTGTTAATGACCTAAACGGTCTTGATCAGATGGTATTTATGAGCGAGATTGCAAAGCACTTCTCAATCGGAGATCCGTCATACAAGGCAATCAAACCGTCAAAGAAGGGCGAGATATCAATGTACCTTAAGGGACTCTGGTATCCCCTTACGATCAAGGATAATGCTACAAGCGATGATCCCGTGGAGGGACTTGATGTGGCTATCCTGCAGAAATATGTACTTGATGAAATCCTTGATATAAAAGATCCGACTACAGACAAGAGGATCTCTTTTGTAGGTGGTATCAGGGGACTTGCGGAGCTTGAGAAAAATGTGGCTGCAGGAGCCGCGGTTGCATTTGCGATGTATCCCACATCGATAGACGAGCTGTTTCGTGTTGCTGATGCGGGATTGCTCATGCCGCCTAAATCCACATGGTTTGAGCCTAAGCTTAAAAGTGGATTTTTCATACATGAATTTTAACTTGGAGGGTTACGAAGGTGAGTAAAAAAATTTACGATCTTATGGACTGGGCTGCTATCGAAGAGATAGTATACGGGGAAGCCATGCATCCTGAAAGACTTCTCGGAGCCCATAATGTAAACAGAAATACACTTGTACAGTGCTTTTTCCCGGGGGCAAAATCGGTATCGCTGATCACAGATGACGGCGAAAACATAAAGATGGAAAAGCATGATGATGCAGGATTTTTTGCAACTCTTTTGCCCGGCAAGGACAGGAAAGATTATAAATATCATGTATCCGGCAACGATAAAAACGAAAGACCAAGGGATTACTATGAGGTTTATACAGGAGAAACACTTTTAAAGGAAAGTGAGCTTGACCTCATTATGTCAGGCAGTGACTTTGAAGTATATAAAAAACTTGGATCCCACGTGATGACAATAGGCGGCAGAAAGGGAGTACGCTTTTGTGTATGGGCGCCTAATGCCAGAAGAGTCAGTGTAGTCGGAGATTTCAACGAGTGGAACGGTCTGACTCATCAGATGATAAAGGATGAGAATACCGGTATCTACTCAATATTTATCCCGGGACTGAAAGCGGGAGAAAAGTATAAATATGAGATGCTGATATCAGGCACGGAGAAAATCTTAAAGCCTGATCCGTACGCTTTCCAGACAGACGGCAGCGATGAGAATGCATCGATTGTCAGCGACAGATTTTCATTTAAATGGAATGATGCCGATTATATGAAAAATCGCAAAAAGGCCGATTTTTGTTCATCACCTTTAAATCTGTATGAGATTAACCCGGAGACAGTAAAGGACGGTGCAGGCCTTAAGAATGCTTCAAAGAGCATAATAACTCATATGAAAAACTATGGTTATACCCACGCAGACCTTATGCCGGTGCTCGAATATGCGGGAACAAATCCTTATGTACCTTCATCGGTATATGCCATTAGCCATAAGGCAGGGGGCAGCGAGGAACTGGCATTTTTTGTAAATGCTCTCCATGAAGAGGGACTCGGTGTCATCCTCCAGTATCCTGTTGGTTCATTTGATCAGGGCAAGGGTGGTATCAGTTTTTTTGACGGTACATGCCTCTATGAGCATCAGGATTTCAGAAAGGGAGTTGATCCCAGAACCGGCGCCAAGATATACAGATACGGCGATCCTGTTGTAGATGAGTACATTTTATCCAATGCAAAATATCTGAAAGAAACATTTCATATAGACGGATTCAAGTTTACCGATGTGAGCAGTATGCTATACCTTGATTATTACAGAGGTGATAATGAGTGGATGCCCAATATCTACGGAGGTAATGAAAATCTTGAGTCTATCAATTTCATAAAGAGGATAAACAGATCACTTCATGAAGATGACGGATTTATAACAATCGCCGAGGAAAAGAGCGGATGGCCGTTTATCTCAGATATTAAGGGGATGTCTGAAAAAGACAAGAGTGACTGTCTGCTCTTTGATTTTGTCATGAATAACGGCTTTAATGAGGACGTTCTGTCATATATGATTAACGACCCCATTGAGAGATACAGACATCATGATGAGCTGACAATGGCATCCGTATATCAGTACAGAGAAAATTATATCAGCTATATTTCCCATGAAAATGTCGGGGATAACATTAACTCACTGCTTAATATGATGCCGGGCTCGGAAGAGGAAAAGAGAGCAAACTTAAGGGCAATGTATGGATATATACTGACCATGCCGGGTAAAAAAGAAATCTTTATGGGCCAGGATCAGATATTTGATACAGACGGCGAGGAGAAAACGGAAAATAAAGAGTTTTCTGCTTATATGAAAGATCTGCTTAAGCTTGTCGGTACGAGAAAAGCTCTCTCTGTATATGATTTTGATTCCAAAGGATTTGACTGGATCAATAATTTCTCAGCCAATGAGAATGTAATCGTTTATACAAGATCCGGCGTAAAGCCGGAGGATACCCTGACGATCATCGTTAACTTTGCAAACGTTACGAGAAACAGATACCATATCGGCGTACCTGCTTACGGAAAATACAGAGAAGTATTTTCTTCTGATGACAAGAAATACGGCGGAGAAGGAAGAGGCAATGACCGTGTACTTCCTGCCAGAAAAAAAGAGTGCGATGCAAGAGATGACTCAGTCTCCCTGACTCTGCCTCCTCTCTCGATAACCATTCTCTCATATACACCTTTTACCAAAGCAGAGCTTGAGACCATGGAGAAACAACGCCAGGCCAGAGAGAAAGCTCTGGCTGAGAGAAATAAAAAGCGTGAGCTCTTTATAGCTGAGAAAAAGAAGATCAGAGAGGAACTCTACGCAGAGCTTGAAAAGCGTATGGCTGAGGCCGAGAAAAAATACAGATAAAACCGGATTGAAAAATGTTTAATAATATATCAGCAGGCTTCGTGAGATTTTTCTCAGAAGCTGTCAGTGAAAATTCCATAAGTGAAGACAGTGTCAGCGAAAATGTCGTACAGCAGGTTCAGACTGTGATCGCGGAAGAAATCGGTGTGGACAATATCGACGAAAAAGTAAGTGTCATTCAGAATTATTTAAAGGAATGGCCGGATAAGATACTGCGCTTTGGTATCAGGGCAGGTCTTGCGATACTTATTTTCATTATCGGCTGCAAGCTGATATCGGTTATCAGGAAACTGCTCAAAAAGTCAATGACGAAACACAATTTTGATGCGGGAGTCATATCTTTCCTGGACTCCTTTGTTAAGGTTGTGCTTTTTATACTGCTGTTCTGGGGACTGGCTTCATACTTTGGTATCCAGACAACAGGTCTCGTGACCGTATTTGGTTCTGCCGGTGTTGCTATAGCCCTTGCATTCCAGGGCTCCCTTTCAAACCTTATCGGAGGCTTGCTGATACTTATATTAAAACCCTTCAAAGTAGGGGATTATATTATCGAGCATACAAAGGATAAAGAGGGAACCGTTATTGATATCAAACTGTTCCACACAAGACTACGTACTACGGATGACAAGATAATACTCCTCCCTAACGGTGCACTTGCAAACAGTTCCCTTACAAACCTTAATATGACTCCGATAAGGAGAGTATGTCTTAAATGCGGCATTGCTTATGATGCGGATATTAAGCTGGCAAAAGAGACAATCGGCAAAGTAATAACCGATTGCGAATATACACTTAAGGACAGTAATGTAGATATCTATGTGGATGAACTTGCAGACAGTGCAGTGGTGATAGGCTTCAGGTTTTATGTAAAGAATGAGGATTACTGGAAAGCCAGATGGGAGACCCTCGAAAACGTAAAAATCTCACTTGATAAAGCGGGAGTCGAGATTCCGTTTAACCAGATGGACGTCCATATTAAGAACGATTAGTGCTTTTTTCATCGGTTTAAAAGTATTGCAAATAAAACCGAATGTTTATATAATAGGCATGTTGCTGAAATAGCTCAGTCGGTAGAGCACTTCACTCGTAATGAAGGGGTCGTGGGTTCGAGTCCCATTTTCAGCTTTTTTTAATGCAAACAGGCATATATATGAAAATTTAATTCATTAAATACAGGAGAGATTCAATGAAAAAATTTACTTCAAAAGAACTGAGAAATACATGGAAAGAGTTTTATATTAAAAGAGGCCATGTTGATGTAGGTGCAGTATCCCTTGTATCTGACGGTTCTACAGGTGCGATGTTTAATGTTGCAGGTATGCAGCCGATCATGCCTTACCTTCTTGGCAAGAAGCATCCACTCGGAACAAGACTCTGCAATGTTCAGGGATGCGTACGTACCAATGATATAGACGGTGTAGGTGATAAGAGCCACCTCACATTCTTTGAGATGATGGGATCATGGTCACTGGGAGATTATTTCAAAAAAGAAAGATGCCAGTGGTCATATGAACTCCTTACAGAAGTATTTGGATTTGACAGGGATCATCTTGCGGCTACTGTATTTGAGGGTGACGAGAATGCTCCGAGAGATGAAGAGGGAGCAAAGTACAGGATAGAGTCAGGCTTTAAGAAAGAAAACGTATTTTTCCTGCCTGCAGAAGATAACTGGTGGGGACTTGAGTATGGTCCCTGCGGTCCCGACTCTGAGATGTTCTTTGTATCAGACCAGGCTCCGTGTGGTCCCAATTGCAGACCCGGCTGCTCATGCGGTAAATATACAGAGGTTGGAAACGACGTATTTATGCAGTATGACAAGCAAAAGGACGGATCGCTCCTGCCTCTTAGTCAGAAGAATGTCGATACAGGATGGGGACTTGAGCGTAACCTTGCATTCCTCAATGGTGTAGATGATGTATATAAGACAGACTTATTCACCGGTGTAATCGCTAAGATTGAAGAAAAGTCCGGCATTAAATACGGCGATGATGAAAAGACTACAAAGTCTATGAGGATCATTGCTGATCATCTTCGTACAGGTGTAATGCTCATAGGTGATGAGGCAAAACTCCTTCCCTCTAACGGAGGTCCCGGATATGTACTCAGAAGACTGCTCAGACGTGCGGTAAGACACGGACGTGCACTTAATCTTTCTCTTGAAAATATGCTTGAAGTAGCAAGCATCTATATTGATGATGTATATGCAGACAGCTATCCTCTGCTTACAAAGAATAAGTCATTTATCCTTGATGAGCTTAAGAAGGAAATCGTTCGTTTCGAGGCAACTCTTGAAAACGGTATGAAGGAATTCAAAAAGATTTCGGACGACAAGAAGTCAGCCGGTGCAAAGGAAATCGACGGTAAGAGTGCATTTTATCTCTATGATACATTCGGATTCCCTGTAGAGCTTACAGTGGAGATGGCTGAAGAAGAAGGACTCAAGGTTGATGAAGAAGGCTTTAAGTCTGCTATGGAAGAGCAGAAGAAGAGAGCAAGAGAAAACTCTAACTTCTCACAGAAGGCAGTTGATGCAGACCTCTTCGAGTCACTTGATGAGTCAGTTACTTCAGAGTTTGTAGGCTACGACAAGCTTATACTTACAGAGAATATTGTTGCCATGGCTAATACTGAGTCTATGGTTGATACATTAAATGCAGGAGATGAGGGAACCCTCATCATGGCTAAAACACCTTTCTATGCTACCATGGGTGGTCAGAAGGGTGACTGCGGTATCATCAAAACTGCTACAGGTGTATTTGTTGTAGATGAGACAGTAAAGATCCCGGGCGGAAGAATAGGTCATATCGGTCATGTTGAATCCGGCGTCATTAAGAAAGGCGACAGCGCAGAGCTTAATGTGGATACAGCTAACAGGGCAAAGACCTGCAAGAACCATACAGCCACTCATCTGCTTCAGGCAGCACTCAGACAGGTTCTCGGTGATCACGTAGAGCAGCAGGGTTCTAACCAGGACGCAGATCGTACAAGATTTGACTTTAGCCATGGTCAGGCTATGACAAAAGAAGAAATCGCAAAGGTCGAGGCTATTGTAAATGAAAAGATAGCAGAAGATATTGAAGTCATTACAAATGTAATGTCTATTGATGAGGCAAAGAAGACAGGTGCAATGGCGCTCTTTGGTGAGAAGTATGGTGACAGCGTCAGAGTAGTATCTGTCGGAGACTTCTCTAAAGAACTCTGTGGTGGTACTCATGTATCCCATACAGGACAGATTGCAGCATTTAAGATTCTCTCGGAATCAGGTGTGGCTGCAGGTGTACGCCGTATTGAGGCTATTACGTCAGCAAATGTAACAGCATACTATCAGAAGCTTGAGGAAGAACTCGATAAGGCAGCTGCAGTTGTTAAATCAAGTCCGGCTCAGCTTGTTGAGAAGCTTACATCAATGATGGCTGAGATGAAGGCTCTTAATTCAGAGATAGAATCCCTTAAGTCAAAGGCTGCTAAAGAGGCTCTTGGCGATGTAATGGATAATGTAAAAGAAGTTAAGGGAGTTAAGTTCCTCGCCGCAAAGATGACGGGAGTAGATATGAACAAGCTCCGTGATCTTGGCGATGACCTTAAAGTTAAACTTGGTGATGGAGTGGTAATCCTCCTCTCAGACTGTGACGGCAAGGTTTCCATGGTTGCCATGGCTACTGACGGTGCTGTTGCAAAGGGCGCTCACGCAGGCAACATCATCAAGGGAATCGCCGGACTTGTAGGCGGAGGCGGCGGTGGCCGTCCCAACATGGCTCAGGCCGGAGGCAAGAATCCTGCAGGCATCGACGATGCCATCGCTGAGGCCGAGAAAGTTCTCGAAGGCCAGATTAAGTAAATAAATACTATGAAAGAACTTCACATTTGTGGAGTTCTTTTTTTATGCACGGATAGTACCATCAGGGACGGAATGCTGTTCGCACATTAACTCAGCCATTCGGATAAGAATGGCAATTCCGAGAAAAACTCGACGCTTCGCGTCTCAAACACCTTTCTCGAAATTGCCTATCCGAATGACGAGTTACTAGTGCTCTCGCATAATTGTCCCTGACGGTACATATCCGTGCCACAGAAAACACAATAATTTCACTATTTGCTGAGCCCTGCGCAATAGACAATTACAACCTTAAATGGTAGAATAGTATCTTGGTTGTACTATATTTTGTGGTACGGGAAATGTATTTAATTCTTTGAAAAGGATAAAGATATATGAACGAATTATTGAGAAATTTAGAGAAAAAAGTCGGAAAATATGCCATACCAAATCTGTCACTATATATGATTGCATGCTACGGTGTAGGTTATCTGATGAATATGATCAATCCACAGATTGAACTTGCATTATCCCTCAATCCATATGCTATTTTGCATGGTCAGGTATGGCGTCTGGTTACATGGCTCATTATTCCGCCTGAGACAGACAACCTGTTTTTCACTTTGATCATGCTTTACTTTTATTTCTCCATAGGCAGATCTCTTGAGCAGGTATGGGGTACGTTTTATTTTAATTATTACATATTCTCAGGCGTGTTATTTATGATAATTGCGGCCTTTATCCTGTATTTTATGAATCCGTTATTTTATGATGCTCAGACTATTGAATATATGAGGAGCATGCTTTCGTATACAAACGGAGAGTGCAGGGCGGCTTACGGCGGTGACTGGTTTTATGCCTGGAATTCCCTGTATTTTTCAACGTATTATGTATGTATGTCCATGTTTCTCGCATATGCTGCCACATTCCCTGAGGCAGTCGTATTCCTGTTCTTTATCCTGCCCATCAAGGTTAAGGTACTCGGTGTGATTTTTGCTATAGTTCTTATTTATGACGCGTGGGGCATGGGATTTACCGGTATGTTTATACTTGGCGCAGCATTCCTCAATTTCATCATATTCTTCTTTACGGCGAGAAAGAATCTCCACGGATTTTACTCGTTTACAAATCCGCGAAGGCGAAAGGGATTTGGCGGTAGTCAGAAAAAGCAGGAACCTGAGAAGCCCAAGATGCGGCCTGAGCAGACTGTTGCAAAGCATAAGTGTGCTATATGCGGTCAGACCAGTGAGTCTAATCCGGACCTTCAGTTCAGATTTTGCTCTAAATGTGAAGGCAACTATGAGTACTGCCAGGAACATTTATTTACACATCAGCATGTAAAGAGGTAATAATATGCAGCTTGCAGATCAGGATGAATTCCTTAAAAAACTTGATTCTTTAAAAGAGACAGCATTCCTGTGCGGGGGAGTGATCACAGAGGAACAGATATCGGAAGTGTTCCCTGAGCTTGATGATGCTAAAAAGAAGTATCTTGAAGAATATTTAAAATCCCAGCATATAGGTATAGGTGAGGCGATAGATCCGGATTCATATATGACAGGAGAGGATATCAATCTCCTTGAGATGTATATGGAGTCACTTGATGAGACTGTGAGACTCTCAGATTCAAAAAAGAGAGTCATGATGATGGATGCTTTAAGAGGCGACAAAGGAGCTAAAAATGCCCTTATCAGTCATTATCTCCCTGATGTAGTCGATACTGCAAAACTTTATACAGGCCAGGGTGTCAATATAATGGACCTCATCGGAGAGGGCAATGTGGCACTGGCTATAGCCATGCAGTCCCTGGAAGTATGTGAGGCCATAGAGGACGTGGAACCCCTTGTCATGAAGATGGTCATGAATGCCATGGAGGAGTGTATCGGAGCCGAGGGCAACAGCGAGAGCATAGACGAAAAGGTCGTTGAGCTCACAAACAAAGTTCTGGCTAAAGCAAAAGAAATGGCAGATGAGCTCCTCAGAAAAGTGACTGTATCCGAACTTGCAAAAGAGGCTGATATATCTGAAAAGAGGATAAGGGAGCTCCTTGTGATATCCAAGGAATTAAACGACCTCATTGATGATCCTGACGGAGAGTAAACGGTGGAGAGTAATTATAAAGATATGTATGAGGCCCTGGACCTCAATGAAAATGATTATAAATTTGTATTAAAAGAGACCTCAGCCACCCAGATAGGTGCGAGATATACATATGAGGAAGCATTATTTAACGAGGATATCCCTTTTAAATTTAGATCTATCATACAGCTGTATGTATTAAAAGAGACTGACGAAAAGAAATGCATAGGCATGCATTTCCTTGAAGTAAATGAATCGGATTTTATATATCAGGTATTTAAACAGCTCAAAGTAAAGATACAGTTTTATGAGCCTAAAGCAGCCGGCGGATATAAAATGATCAGTATGCCGTTTGTTAAATTCAAAAAATACCAGGCGGATAAATGGACCGATAAACATTTCATGCAGAGCTTTACCTTATCAAATCTGGCTCTCATGGGATTTTCGTTATAAACAGTATAAAAGAGTATAGGAGAATAAAAGTGGTAAATACAAAACTTAATCCGGAGAATCTTAAAGAATATGAATTTATAGAGCAGAAGTATATCGAGGATCTCGACTGCTACTCATCGCTCTTAAAGCATAAAAAAAGTGGCGCGAGAGTAACCATACTTGAAAACGATGATGAGAATAAAGTCTTTTATATCGGTTTTCGTACTCCGCCCAAGGACTCTACAGGCGTAGCACATATCCTTGAACATTCTGTTCTGTGCGGTTCGGAGAAGTATCCTTCAAAGGATCCTTTTGTTGAACTGGCAAAGGGATCTCTTAATACCTTTTTAAATGCCATGACATATCCGGACAAGACTGTATATCCGGTTGCAAGCTGCAATGACAAGGATTTTAAGAATCTCATGGATGTATATCTCGATGCGGTATTTCATCCCAATATCTATAATGAGAAAAAGATATTCCTTCAGGAGGGATGGCATTACGAGCTCGATGATATTACTAATGAGCTAAAGATAAACGGTGTAGTTTACAATGAGATGAAGGGAGCGTTTTCATCACCTGACGATGTACTCGCCAGACAGATAATGAACTCTCTTTACCCTGATACGGCATACGGTGTTGAGTCAGGCGGCGACCCTGAGGATATACCGAATCTGACTTATGAGAATTTTCTCGATTTTCACAGGGCGTATTATCACCCTGTAAATTCATATATTTATCTCTACGGTAATGCCGACATGAATGAGAGACTTAAATATCTCGACAGTGAATATCTCTCAAAATATGATGCCATCAGCATCGAATCATTCCCCGGCAAGCAAAAGCCTTTTAAAGAGACAAAGTATGTTGTTAAGGAATATCCTATAACTGATAATGAGGAAGTAAAGAATAATACATATTTATCATATAACTGTGTCATTGAAGACAACCTTGATCCCGAGCTTTATATAGCTTTCCAGCTGATAGATTATGCCCTTGTGGATTCCCAGGGTACGGTTCTCCGTAAAGCACTCCTCGATGCAGGTATCGGCAATGATATCTTCTCCCAGTATGAGAATGGTATCTATCAGCCATACTACAGCATTGTGGCCAAGAATGCCAATGAGGAAGACAGGGAAGAATTCCTCCGTATAGTAAAAGAGTGCCTCGTAAAAGTATCGGAAGAAGGTTTTGACAAGAATGCTCTTGAGGCAGGTCTTAATTCATTTGAGTTCAGATACAGGGAGTCTGATTTCGGTTCTATGCCAAGAGGTCTTGTGATTGGTCTCGGCGCTTTTGACAGCTGGCTTTATGATGACATGCAGCCTTTTATGCATGTGGTATGCAATCAGTCATTTAAAAATATCAGGGAGAAGATAAAGACAGATTACTTTGAAAATCTCGTAAAGAAATATCTGATAGGCAATCCTCATTCCTCTGTTGTAACAGTTAAGCCTGTTAAGGGGCTCGGCGCTAAAAAGGAAAAGGAACTTGCGGACAGACTCGCTGCCTACAAAGATTCTCTCTCCAAGGAGGAACTGGCCGGTATCGAACAGGATAGCACTGCCCTTGTGCTTTATCAGGAGATGCCGGATTCTGAGGAGGTATTAAACAAAATACCAAAACTTAAGAGAGAAGATTTAAAGAAAGATGCCATTCCGTTTACCATAGAAGAGTCTGAAGATGACGGACTTAAGTTTATACATCATGATATCTTTACAAACGGTATCAGCTATGTGGCTCTTGATTTTGTTGTCACAGATATAGATAAAGAATATCTCCCTTATCTTGGTTTTTTTGCAGAGGTAATAGGTGCTGTAGATACAGAAAACTATTCATATGAGAATTTCGGATATGAGGCTGACAAGATCACCGGGTCTCTCATAACAACACCTTTAGTCATCTCCGATGCATATGATATAGATAAATACAGGATATTCTTTGAGGTATCCACAAAGTATTTTGACAATGCGGCAGGTGATGTATTTGAGCTCATTAAAGAGATGCTGACTAAATCAAAGTATGATGATTCAAAACGTATAAAAGAGATACTCTTTGAGAAAAAATCAAGAAAGCAGAACAGGATCATCTCGGCAGGCCATGTGGCATCAATGAGAAGAAACCTCGCTCATATAAATGAAGTGGATGCTGTGGAAGATGAAATCTCCGGAATGGCTTATTATGAATTTCTCTGCAATGCCCAGAAAGCCTTTGAAAATGATGATGAAAAAGCAAAGGCTGAATTTGTGGGAAAGATGAAAGAACTTGCCGAATATATTTTTGACAAGAGCAGACTTCTGACAGATGTAGTCGGAAGTAAAGAGGCCCTTGAAAATGTTAAAAATATAATCCGCGGTTTTAAGGAGACACTTCCAAACAGGGGAGTGAAGATGAACGGCAAAAGACCCGGGGTAGTTAAGGTAAACGAGGCATACAAGACTCCTTCTCAGGTTAATTATGTATGTAAATCAGGCTCATACAGAGGATCCGGACTCAGATATTCCGGCAAGTTTAAAGTCCTTAAGACAATACTCGGTTATGAATATCTGTGGAACGAAGTAAGAGTCAAGGGCGGTGCTTACGGATGTATGAACAAATTTGACAATTACGGTAATATCTCATTTGTATCATACAGAGATCCCAATATGCTAAGGACCATCGAGGTATTTGATAATGCCGCAAAATTTGTCAGCGAGTTCAGCGCAGATGAAGATACCATGACAAAGCATATTATCGGAACCATGTCAGAGATGGACGTACCTCTGACACCATACAGAAAAGGACTCCGCTCATATGTGGCATACCTTAGAGGACTTAAATTTGAGACTGTCCAGCAGGAGAGAGATGACGTGCTGACAGCCACTGATGAGGATATCAGGGCTCTGGCAAAGCATATCAGCAAAGCGTTTGAGGACGGATGCATATGCATGGTGGGAACAGAGACCGATATAGACAGCAATGTTGATAAATTTGAAGTAATAAAGAATATTTGATTAATATGTCAGAGACAGAAAATACACAGAAAAAATCAGGTTTTGTATCCATAATAGGTCGTCCCAATGTAGGCAAGTCTACGCTGATGAACAGGATAATCGGTCAGAAGATTGCCATAACCAGCAAGAAGCCCCAGACTACGAGAAACAGGATACAGACCATATATACATCAGATAAAGGTCAGATCATATTTACAGATACGCCGGGAATGCATAATGCCAAAAATAAACTTGGCACATTTATGATGTCGGAAGCAAAGAGTACTCTCGGAAGCGGCGATGTGATTCTCTATCTGATAGAACCCTCCGAGTATATCGGCGATATGGACAGGGATATCATCAGGATGCTTAAAACCGTAAACGTCCCGGTGATCCTGGTGATCAACAAGATCGATACGGTGAGCAGGGAGACTGTTATTAAGGTTATTGACGCATTCAGAAACGAGCTTGAATTTAATGAGATAATCCCGATAAGTGCGTATGAAGGAAAAAATACAGAAGAACTCATTGATAATATCTATAAGTATCTCCCATACGGCCCGTATTATTATGATGAGGATCAGGTGACCGATCAACCGATGCGTCAGATATGCGCAGAGATTATCAGGGAAAAAGCCCTTCATAAGCTTGATAAGGAAATACCTCATGGTATCGCAGTGGTGATCGACTCCATGAAATACAGGGAGACGGTAAAAAAGCCGAATGTTCATTATGAATATCCCGGTATTTATGATATAAACGCTACTATCATCTGCGAGAGAGATTCTCATAAAGGTATCATAATAGGCAAAGGCGGAGCGATGCTGAAGACCATAGGTACCCTCTCAAGACCCGATATGGAAAAGATGCTTGAGGCAAAAGTAAATTTAAAACTCTGGGTCAAGGTAAAGGAAAACTGGCGGGACAGTGATTATCTGGTCAGAAACTTTGGATATAAAAAGGACGATGATTAATGTCGGGACAATATGTTAATGACAGTGGCATGGTCATCAGGTCTGATCCTTTCAGTGAATTTGACAGAAGAGTAGTCCTGCTGACTAAAGATCACGGCAAGATAACTGCATTTGCAAAAGGAGCCAGACGCCAGAACAATAAGCTCATGGCGGCTACCGATTTGTTTTGCTTTGGCCAGTACAGACTGTATCCCGGCAAAGAAGCATATACCATGGTTGATGCGGTGCCAAAGACATATTTTGATGAAATCAGAAATGACATATCCGCTGCGGCATACGGTATGTATTTCCTGGATGTCATGGAGTATCAGACAAGAGAAAACAATGATGAAGAAAAGCTTCTGGTGCTGCTTTATATGGCATGCAAAGCCCTCTTAAAACCTGAGATAGACAACAGACTTGTAAAATCTGTCTTTGAACTTAAGACAATCGCGCTTCAGGGAGTATTTGGAGATAAAGATGATGATGAGCTTAAAAAAGGTCTCTCGGAATCTGCTCTCTATGCCATAGACCTTGTGGTACATACGGATCCGAAACAGTTATTTACTTTTATGCTTAAGGACGGTCCGCTAAACGAGTTTATATCTTTTGTGAATAATAAAAAATCAAAAGTCTTTAACAGACATTTTAACAGTGAAGACATGATAGAAGTACTCAGTATGTAGTATTCCTGTTTGTTGAAAAAACGTCTGATTTTGTATATAATTCATTTTCGATGCATATATACTTATGAAATTAAGTCAGTTATTTAAAAATATCATAAAATGCAGTATGGCGATGACAGTTATCTGTATGATGACCGGTTGCGGGGGCGATGAAACCCTGGCATCCCTGTCGCGAAACAGCATAGTCATCCATGAAGATCATACAGTTGATACATATATTTCAGAGGATTTTGATACTTCTGTTTATTCAGATATTGAGCTGATGGATTTCCTGAACAAAGAGGTGACGGAATACACATCATTAAATCCCGGATCTGTAACTGTAGGTGATACCAGACTTGAGAATAATCATATAAGTCTGAATATCAGTTATTCTTCTATAAAAGCATGCAATGACAACATGGACGGTATCCTGTTTATAGGGACTGTCGGAGATGCTTTTGACAACAATGTGGATATGAATGTATCCCTGTATGTTGTGGGCGCCGGGATTAAGACTGTCGGCAAACTTGATCTTAAGGATATGAGAGATGAGAAGCTGATAGTCGTAAACGGAAAGTACACGATAAGAGCACCCGGAAAGATAAAATATTATTCCCAGTGGATGGACCTGCTTGATGATTATACGGTTCAGCCCCTTGAGGATAAGGGAAGCTCGTATTACATAATATATGAATAACTTAAGTTAAATATAAAGGAGTAAAGTTATGGAAAAGACATTAGACAAAATCGTGGCTCTGTCAAAGACAAGAGGTTTCGTTTATCCCGGTTCTGAGATCTACGGAGGTCTCGCAAATACATGGGACTACGGTAACCTCGGAGTTGAGCTTAAGAATAATGTTAAGAAGGCTTGGTGGCAGAAATTCGTTCAGGAAAATCCCTACAACGTAGGTGTTGACTGCGCCATCCTTATGAACCCTCAGACATGGGTTGCTTCAGGTCACCTTGGCGGTTTCTCAGATCCTCTTATGGACTGTAAGGAGTGCCACGAGAGATTCCGTGCCGACAACGTAATCGAAGATTATGCAAAGGAGAAAGGCCTCACACTTAAGTCTTCTCCCGATTCATGGTCAAATGAGGAAATGATGGACTATATTAAAGAGAACGGTATTCCCTGTCCTTCATGCGGTAAGCATAATTTCACAGACATCAGACAGTTCAACCTTATGTTCAAGACATTCCAGGGTGTAACTGAGGATGCTAAGAATACAGTATATTTAAGACCCGAGACAGCACAGGGTATCTTCGTAAACTTCAAGAATGTTCAGAGAACATCAAGAAAGAAGCTTCCCTTCGGTATCGGTCAGATCGGTAAGTCATTCAGAAACGAGGTTACTCCCGGTAACTTCACATTCAGAACAAGAGAGTTTGAGCAGATGGAGCTTGAGTTCTTCTGCAAGCCCGGTACAGACCTTGAGTGGTTTGAGTACTGGAGAGGATTCTGCCGTGACTGGCTCCTTTCACTCGGTATGAAGGAAGAGAATATCAAACTTCGTGACCACGCTAAAGAGGAGCTTTGCTTCTACTCAAAGGGAACAACAGATATCGAGTACCTCTTCCCGTTCGGATGGGGCGAACTCTGGGGTATCGCTGACAGAACAGATTATGACCTTACTCAGCATCAGAACGTATCTAAGCAGGATATGACATACTTTGATGATGAGACAAATGAGAAATATGTACCATACGTAGTTGAGCCTTCACTCGGTGCAGACAGAGTTGTGCTTGCATTCCTCTGCGAAGCATATGACGAGGAGGAACTCGAGGGCGGAGATATGAGAACAGTTCTCAGATTCCATCCCGCACTTGCACCTGTTAAGATCGGTATCCTTCCTCTTTCAAAGAAGCTTAACGAGGGCGCTGAGAAGATTTACCAGCACCTTTCAAAGTATTACAACTGTGAGTTCGATGACAGAGGTGCCATCGGTAAGAGATATCGTCGTCAGGATGAAATCGGTACACCTTTCTGCATCACATATGACTTTGATTCCGAGACAGACAACTGCGTAACAGTTCGTTTCCGTGATTCAATGGAGCAGGAGAGAGTCGCAATCGACAAACTCGATGAGTTCTTTAGAGACAAATTTATGTTCTAAGATATGATTATTAAAGAGGGCTGTCTGATGACAGTCCTCTTTTTGTATGACAACGAGCCAAGTACAGATCATCGTGCTTGCACGAAATGAGCTGTATTTGGCGACTGTAGGACACCGAAAGGCATTGCCTTGAGGTGGACAACAGGTTGTCATCGAGTAGGAGGATTCCTCCTACTCGATCCTGGAATTATATAGATTTGTGGGTGCAACAGTTTTGCAACACTTAGTAATTTATAATTTCGTATGTAATTAAGATTTAATTAAGTATAAAAGGAGAATTGTTATGCCATTCAATATTATCGAATTTTCAAGAGAAGGAATAAGATCAAAAAAACTGGATGAGGCATACCGCATGACCGGTATGGGTAATGATGTTGCGCGCGTTCGAGGTCTTTTTCTTATGTATCTTTTATCTGAGAAGAATCTTTCTTATCAGGATTTAAAAGATATAGATAATGGCACATCCAATTTAACTCAGAATGAAAAAGAACAGCTTTTAGATGAGTTTGTTGAAGAAATTGAAAAACGTCCTTTAAAAACAAAAAAGGAAAATGATCCCGGATTAATACCTCATCCCGATGCTGCAAAGAATGCCAAGGAGTATGCAAAGTGGGTTCATAATGGTGTAAAGAAAATAATGACGGATGTCTGTCCTAAAGCGGATAATATAAAGACTCCAAGGGATGCAATTGCATATCTTGAGAATTTTTCAATGCTTGAAACTTATGTTAAAGATATTGTTCAGGAATTTGGTGATATGTGGAAACTTCCTGAGACAAGGGGAACCGTCGTATATGAGATGGGCGATGAAGAGATGGGAGATTTTGCCAAAGTTGAGGCTCTTGCCATGTACACCGTCGCGTTAAAGGGACTTGTAATGCCGCGATTTGGTGAAAAAGCAAAAGCGATTACTTATCCTCTCATTAAAGAGTTTATCGATGAAGTTGCCGGAAAGAGTTTTAAAGAACTTGATGCGGAAAAACTTATCAAGATGGCAAATTACGTAAATTTTATGGCTACGAATGCCGGCAATTTTTCAAGCGATGAAGAGAAAGACGATCCCAAGTATACTAAATTCCTTGATACAGGGGAGGCTGACTTTGATGTTAATAATATGAAACTCAGATCCGGTTTTTCAGGTAAGATGATGAATGTTAAGGAAGCCGTAGATGAAATCAAAGTTATGGTAAATCCGCTTCTCTCCGAAACCTTTAATTCGGATAACATGGATTATGCAAAACTTGTTTCTGCCGATAAGGTAAATGAACTTCTTGATGAACTGCCTGACGAATTAGAGTATACAATCGATGTACCTGAAGAAGAGCGTGAGAAAGTCCGTGATGTATATAAGAATACGGCATGCAGCATGTACGCATATTACAGCAACGCGGTAAATGCCTCAAAAGGCGCAAAGCAGGAAGATTTATTTACTGTTGACGGTAAATCCATTGCTGCTATTGTTGATGATAAATATCATGACAAGGGGCTTACTCCGGAACAGAGGAAGGCAGCCATAGAATATGAGTTTGTTTCCGCTCTTAAGGATGATACCGTAAGCGTTGAATATAATCCTTATATACTTGATCCTTCAACCTGTGAGGTAATTAAAGGCCAGCCTATTAAGGTTACTCAGATGGGAAAAGCAATTGATTATACTTATGATGATTCGATAAATAATCTTTTGAAAAACAATGCAGAAATTAAGAACGGTAAACATCTTTTCAAGCTTATAAGCGATGCTGAGAATATGTATCACAAGCTTTATAATGATTCAAACAGGCTTACAGATTCGACAGAGTTTAAGCAGATGCTTGGTTCATTTAAGGAAATTCATGAAGTTTATCAGACGATGAATGACACGGGACTTTTAGATGAGAATATGTCCGATGAATTATTTAACACCCTTGAGGAAAGAAATAATTATACCAAGGATATGTTTTCAAATCTCTTAAAGGAAACGGCAAAGAACTGTAATGATTACATCAATGCTAAGAATGCATCAGGCAAATACAGATCTACCGATAAGGGTAATGACAGACTTATGTGTGCTTCCGGATTCCTTAATGATATTGATGGCAGACTTACAAGAAAGACTTTAAAGGATATCAAGCTTAAAGATGCCCGGGGCAAGAAGGTTGTAAAAGAAGCGACAACAGATAAGTCAAAGGTAAGGGTATCATTTAAGGATCTTATGAAAGAGGGCGAAAGCGAGAGAACCCACGTGCAGAAAAAAGCAGATAAAGACGTCAGAGTCAATAAAAAGCGTATGCATCAGAGAATCGACGGCAGAGAGATGTAATATTGGTGTCAGGCACTGTAAACAAAATATGAACAAAGTCAAGGACGTCATATATGGCGTCCTTTTTGTTTTAAATTAAGTGAATAATCGATTATAATATATAAATATTAGGATAAAAACTGGTGAGAAAAAGAGGAGAATTTTTATGAGAATTTTAGGTAACTTACTATGGATAATACTTGGAGGATGGATTAGCGCACTTTGCTGGATAATTGCAGGATTGTTATGGTGCGTAACTATTATTGGAATTCCGGTTGGGCTTCAGGCTTTCAAGATGGCTTCTTTATCCTTTAATCCTTTTGGAAAAGAGGTTGAATACGGGGACAATACATTTTCATTTATTATAAATATATTGTGGATTATCTTATCAGGTGCAGAACTTGCTATTGCCAATTTTTTTATCGGCCTGTTTTGGTGCATTACGGTAGTAGGCATACCGTGGGGATTGCAGTATTTCAAAATCGCCAAGCTTGCACTTGCACCGTTTGGAGCTAAGGTTGTAAGGACTCATATACTGTAAAACAGGGTTTAAATACATAATATTTTCTTGTTTATTTTCTATAAATATTTTACGCAATTAACTGTATTTTATGGTAAAAATATGTTATAATTTTTGTTTGTATGGGGCTTGTGGTTATTGCACATGCCACGAATAAAATAATAAGAGAGGGAGTTAAAAAATGGCAAAAAAATGGGTTTACTTATTCAGTGAAGGCGCAGCAGACATGCGTAATCTTCTCGGCGGAAAAGGTGCAAACCTTGCAGAGATGACCAACCTTGGACTGCCTGTTCCACAGGGATTCACCATCACTACAGAGGCATGTACTCAGTATTATGAGGATGGCAGACAGATTAATGATGAGATTCAGGCACAGATTATGGAATATATTTCCAAGATGGAGGAGATTACCGGTAAAAAGTTCGGCGACCTTGAAAATCCTCTCCTCGTTTCGGTTCGTTCGGGAGCAAGAGCTTCAATGCCCGGTATGATGGATACGATCCTTAACCTTGGACTTAATGAGGATGTTGTAAATGTCCTTGCCACAAAATCGGGCAATCCCAGATGGGCATGGGACTGCTACAGAAGATTTATTCAGATGTATTCCGACGTCGTAATGGAAGTCGGCAAGAAATATTTCGAGCAGCTCATAGATAAGATGAAGTCAAAGAAGGGCGTTACACAGGATGTAGAGCTTGATGCCGACGATCTTAAAGAACTTGCAAACCAGTTTAAGGCAGAATATAAAAACAAGATCGGTGAGGATTTCCCTACCGATCCCAAGGTGCAGCTCATGGGAGCCATCAAGGCCGTATTCCGTTCATGGGATAACCCGAGAGCAAATGTGTACAGAAGAGACAATGATATCCCTTATTCATGGGGTACAGCTGTAAATGTACAGTCTATGGCTTTCGGTAATATGGGTGATGACTGCGGTACAGGTGTTGCATTTACGAGAAACCCTGCAAACGGAGAGAAGGGACTCTTTGGAGAATTCCTTACAAATGCTCAGGGCGAGGACGTTGTAGCAGGTGTACGTACTCCCATGAAGATTGCCGAGATGGAGGAGAAATTCCCTGAGGCATTTGCTCAGTTTAAAGATGTATGTAAAAAACTTGAGGATCATTACCGTGATATGCAGGATATGGAGTTTACCGTTGAGCACGGCAATCTCTACATGCTTCAGACAAGAAACGGTAAGAGAACAGCTCAGGCAGCTCTTAAGATCGCATGTGATCTCGTAGATGAGGGTATGCGTACAGAAGAGGAAGCTGTGGCAATGATCGACCCCAGAAACCTCGATACACTCCTTCATCCCACATTTGATCAGAGTGCCATCGTCAGAGCGAGACTCATAGGCAAGGCTCTCGGAGCTGCTCCCGGCGCTGCATGCGGTAAGATCGTATTTACAGCTGCAGATGCAGAGGAATGGGCTGCAAGAGGTGAGAAGGTTGTACTCGTAAGACTCGAGACATCTCCGGAAGATATCACAGGTATGAAGGTTTCCCAGGGTATCCTCACAGTGCGAGGCGGTATGACAAGCCACGCTGCCGTTGTAGCAAGAGGTATGGGCGCGTGCTGCGTATCAGGATGCGGTGATATCATCATGGACGAGGAAAATAAGAAGTTTACACTCGCAGGCAAGGAGTACCATGAAGGAGACGTGATTTCATTTGACGGTACCACAGGAAATATTTATGACGGAGCAGTACCTACTGTTGACGCTCAGATAGCAGGAGAGTTTGGCCGTATCATGGGATGGGCTGATAAGTACAGAACACTCAAGGTACGTACAAATGCTGATACTCCTCATGATGCCAAGAAAGCAAGAGAGCTTGGTGCCGAGGGTATTGGTCTCTGCCGTACAGAGCATATGTTCTTTGATGAGGACAGGATCCAGGCATTCAGAGAGATGATCGTATCCGATACAGTTGAGGAGAGAGAGGCAGCACTTGAAAAGATCGAGCCTCTTCAGCAGGGAGATTTTGAGCAGCTCTTTGAGGCAATGGAAGGCAATCCCGTCACCATCAGATTCCTCGATCCTCCGCTTCATGAGTTTGTACCCAGGACAAAAGAGGATATCGAGAAGCTTGCCAAGTCCAAGGGTAAGACTGTTGAGCAGATCAAGGCCCGTATTGAGGGACTCGTTGAGTTTAACCCTATGATGGGACACAGAGGTATCAGACTTGATGTCACATATCCCGAGATTGCCAAGATGCAGACAATAGCAGTTATCAGAGCTGCCGTTAATACAAAGAAAAAGCATCCTGACTGGAATGTAGTACCTGAGATCATGATCCCTCTTGTAGGTGATGCCAAGGAGCTTAAGTATGTTAAGGACATAGTTGTGGCTGCAGCTGATGAAGAGCTTAAGTCAAGCGGATCAGACCTTAAGTACGAAGTAGGTACCATGATAGAGATCCCCAGAGCTGCCCTTACTGCAGATACTATCGCAAAAGAGGCTGAGTTCTTCTGCTTTGGTACAAATGACCTGACCCAGATGACATACGGATTCTCAAGAGATGATGCAGGCAAGTTCCTTCAGGCATATTATGAGAGAAAGATTTTTGAGAACGATCCTTTTGCAAAGCTTGATCGGGATGGTGTAGGTGAGCTCATGGATATGGCTATTAAGAAAGGCAAGTCAGTCAGACCTGATATTCACTGCGGTATCTGTGGTGAGCATGGCGGAGATCCTTCATCAATCGAGTTCTGTCACAAGATCGGCCTTGATTATGTATCATGCTCTCCTTACAGAGTGCCTATAGCAAGACTTGCAGCAGCACAGGCAGCGATAGCAAGCAAATAATGTAATCATTTAATAATTTTTAACCGGGAAGTGGTACAGAGATATCACTTCCCGGTTTTTTATTTAATTAGTTCAACAGTGTTTTATTATTTATGATTATTTGATATAATATATATCAAGTATGTAGTGTAAAAGGGATTAGTTGGAATAGGGGAGTTGGTGATTGCATGTATTATGCAAGTATTGGTGTATTATCTATAATCATACATTCTATTTTGAATTATGACGCAATGAAGAATCCGAGAGGTGAAGAGAGAACTGAAGCTCATGAGCGATACAGATTCTTTCTTTATTCGATCAGTGCCTATTATATTGCGGATATTCTCTGGGGTGTCTTTTATGAAACCCGAATAGTTCCACTTTCATATTTTGATACGGTAATGTATTTCCTGACAATAGGATTTACAGTCTATTTTTGGATGAGATTTGTTGTTGCCTTTTTGCGTCAGGATAGTTTGTTTAATAAGATTATTATTTATTCCGGCGTTTTAATAATGCTGTTACAGATAATTTTTCTTATTATAAACTTGTTTGTACCGATTATGTTCAGGTTTGCTCCGGATGGACAGTATCTGCCTGCACGGCCCAGATATATATGCCTTGCGCTTCAGATAGTGGTGTTTGCTTTTCTGACTGTCTATTGTCTGATAGTTACTTTCAAGGTTACCAGTTATACAAAGCAGAAATATCATGCGGTTTGTTTTTCAAGTCTCTTTATGCTGACTTTTATAATACTCCAGACAGCATATCCATTAATGCCTTTTTATTCAGTTGGATGTCTCATCGCCACATGCATTATACATGCATTTATAGAGATAGGAGTAAAACTTGAGTATTCAAAGAAACTGGGCTCAGTCAGAGAGATAGCATATAAGGATCCTCTTACAAATGTCAAAAATGTAAATGCCTATGCTGAGATTAAAGATGAACTTGATGAAAAGATCAAAAGAAATAAAATAAGAGAACTCGGTTTAATAGTTTTTGATCTGAATGATCTCAAAGCAATAAACGATTCAAAAGGTCATGAAGAAGGAGATGAAGCTTTAAAGGAAGCAAGTAATCTCATCTGTAACGTATTTAAGCACAGTCCTGTATACCGTATCGGAGGAGATGAATTCTGTACGATACTTGAAGGCATCGATTTTGATAACAGGGAAGTACTTTTAAATGATTTTAACAAGAGTGTTGACAGGAATCTCGATTACGGAGGTCCTGTTGTATCAGCAGGAATGGGACTTTATGTATCCGGTGTGGATATGAAATATGATGATGTATTTAAGCGGGCTGATAAAAAGATGTATGCAAGAAAGGGCGACCTTAAAAAACGCAAGAATTAGTTTTTTAATCTTATTTTAATCTTTCTCACATATTTCTTTAAATTTTCATAAGTATAATGACATCATAATCAATTGAAACAAAGGGTTTCAGGGATGATTTTTAGGACAAAGGAGAAATGATTATGATTACATTAATATTTATGTTTTGTATGTTTGCCGTATTTGGAAAGATCGCATTATTTGCTCTTAAGGCAGCCTGGGGTGTAACAAAGCTTGTAGTAACCCTTGTATTCCTTCCGGTTACCCTGGTAGTGATGGTGGCAGCGGGACTCATTCATCTGGCACTGCCTATCCTTGTTATCGTGGGAATTGTGTCATTATTTTCAAAGACACCTGCAAAAGCATGCTGATTAAGGTATAATAAAAGCAGAATGATATATATACTCTGCGATGAAAAAAATGAAAATGAAGCCCGTGAGGTCTCTGAAAGGACCGGCGGCGTAATGACCGATAAAGCTCCTTGCGGGGAGCTTTATCTTTATGTTTCGGATAAAGGTATATCCATAAATAAAGACGGCCTGTCGTATATGGGGGATTTTACGGCAGAAATCAAGCGCTTAAAACATAATAATCTGAGTCATGAGATGCTGATTAAGGCCTCAAAAATGAAAGATACAGCCCTAAACCATGAAAAAACTGCCATCGATGCAACTGCAGGGATGGGAGATGACTCCCTGCTCCTTGCGGCAGCCGGTTTCAATGTATATATGTATGAATATAATCCTGTAATATATACGCTCCTCAAAGATACTGTCAAAAGAGCACTCCGGGATGAGTTTTTATCGGAAATAGCAGGCAGGATGCATGTGATAAACGGCGACAGTACTGTGATGATGAAAGAACTTGATTTCAGACCTGATGTGGTCCTCCTTGATCCCATGTTTCCGCAGCGGAAAAAATCCGGCATGATAAAAAAGAAATTTCAGCTCCTTCAGTGTCTGGAGTCTCCATGTGCCAATGAGACAGAAATGATGGAGAGCGGTTTTGCCACAGGAGCAAAACGCATAATCGTAAAACGGCCTGCAAACGGACCGCTTTTGTCAGACAGAAAACCCGATTATCAGATCATGGGTAACTCCATAAGGTATGACTGTTATAATAATTGTTTACACTAAATTTGAATTTTATTAAAATAAATATGGAAATATAAATAAACAGAGGTTGGGATAATTAATGTACTGTAAAAACTGTGGACAGATAGTGCCAAAAGGAATAAAGGAATGTCCTACTTGCGGAGAGCCGGTTAAGAGTAAAGGAGTCATAGTGGCGGTGCTGATAGCACTTGCGGCTGTGGCTTTTGCTGTTTTTGTAACCGTATTTTTCTTCCTGAAAAAAAGTGAGTTTGATGATGAGCTGGCCAAGGCAAAAAAGGGTAACAGCACGTCCACATCAGAGTCAAAGAAAGATGACAAGGACAAAGACAAGGATAAAGACAAAGAAAAAGATGATGACGATGATGAGGACGATAAGCTGGGTACACCGGCTGAGAGTACAACCATCATGGTCTATATGATAGGAAGCAATCTTGAGAGTGACTACGGTGCAGCTACCGATGACCTGGAAGAGATGCTCGATGCCGAATATGAGAATGTAAATATCGTCATTCAGACAGGCGGAGCCAAATACTGGTATATGGATGGTATTTCCAATAAAAAAGTACAGCGTTTTCATATAGATGACGGAGAACTTACAGAACTTGATAACCTTGGCAAGATGAGCATGAGTACACCGGATGCTCTGACAGATTTCGTTACATTTGCTGCAGAGGAATATCCTGCGGAGGAGTATGTGCTGGTACTCTGGGATCATGGCGGCGGTATACCTGTAGGTTTTGGATATGATGAAGTTTTCCCCGATGATTATCTTGTTGATGTTGAGATCGGTCAGGCACTTGATGATGCAGGAGTGCATTTTGGCGCCATAGTATTTGATGCATGTAATATGTGTACTCTTGAGGTAGCACTGTCAATCATGGATAATGCAGACTATATGGTTGCAGCCGAGAGCTATGTAAACGGTATAGGTATCTATTATACAGACTGGATAAATGAGACAAGTTCCGACCTTGAATACCTCGTACAGGATTACTGTGAGACAATAGTATCAGACTATATGGATTCCCTGGATGAAGAGGGGCTGGTAGGATCCATGTCAGTCATCAAGCTGTCCAAGATTGATGAAGTATATGATGCGTATGTTGATTATATTGCTTCAGTTGCAGATGCCGTGGATAACGGAGAATACGAGGACTATTATGCGGCCAGAGGCAACTGCGGATATTATGAAGGCACTGATTCTGTAGATCTGTGTACTCTCTGCACCCAGTTTGATACCGATTATGCGACGCCGTTATTTAACTCAGTTGTAAATGCCGTTGTTTATACAGAAAGTGATATTAATTACGGCCATGGTATTACAGCATATTCTCCTTATGATTACTTTGATTATTATGATGAGGGAAGGGAATCGCTGGTAACTCTCGGCTATGATGAGGAGATACTTGATTTTTATGATAAGTTTGCCAGCAGACTGTTTGACTATTTTGCACCTGATTACATAGGCGTCTATACAGGAGACTGGTATGTGGATTCGGGAGAATCATCTGCTGACTATTATGTAGGAGCAGGTAAGAAAAATGAAGAACTCGAAGTCTTTGACCTGGGTGGATATTTCGGACTCACCCTTGAGGAAGATGAGTGGGATATGATCTACTCAATCGCTGTATGCACATATATTGAAATAGATGATGAAAGCGTATGGTGTCTCGGCTCATGTTATCACAGTGAGTTTGATGACGACGGCAATCTGATGATCGTAGATCCTGACGAATGGGTATTTTTAAATGATGAATTTTGCTACTACGATTGTGTAGATTACTATTATGACGAGGAGACGGGAGACTGGGCTGAGTATGGATATGTATACTGTACTGTAAACGGTTCGGATTCTGTAATGCTCGTATATTTTGATCAGGATTATACAGACGGAATGATCCTTGGATATTATGACTATGATGCCGTAAATGATGAGATCACATCTGATCAGATGTATTCATTTAATGATGATGATGAGATCGACCTGATCTATTATGTATATTACACAGATGAAGATACGGGATATATATTTGATAATAATGCTCCGTTTACATACGCTGATGCAGTAATCACAAGAGATGATATTGAACTGAGTAATGACAGTACATATCTTTACTATATTCTCGAGGATTATTACGGAAACACGTATGAGACCGAGCTTGTATATCTCTATATTTAATTAATAAAGATTTTCGGAGCGGATTTATGAAAAATTACCGAGCAGTTTTATCCATAACAATTATTTTTGTACTTTTATCCGTATTTGCTTTCGGATGCGGACCGGTTAATGAACTTACGGTTTCATCTGATGGAGTGCAGACACAGGGGGTGACAGATAATACTTTGACACGTTTTTCGGATATGGACTTTACTGAGATGGATGCACTGGAGTTTTCAAAATATCTTGGAAACGGAATAAACCTTGGTAATACCATGGAAGCAACCGGACCGGATCTTGCAACAGATTTAAGTGTATCTGCATATGAGACATACTGGGGACAGCCGGTGACAACACCTGAAATGATTCAGGGTATGAAAGATTGCGGATTTGATACAATCCGTATACCTGTGGCATGGACCAATATGATGGATTATAAAAACGGTGATTATACCATCGACAGTGCATATCTTGACAGGGTAGAGGAGATAGTAAACTATGCCCTTGATGCAGATATGTTTGTCATAATCAATGATCACTGGGATAAAGGCTGGTGGGCAATGTTTGGCTCATCGGATGAAACAACCGTTCAGGCAGCATTTGATCTGTATGAGTCAATGTGGAAACAGGTGGCCGAGCGATTCAAGGATTACTCCGATATGGTCATCTTTGAATCGGCAAATGAAGAGCTGGGCAATTCCCTTAATAATAATGCGCTTTGGAGCGATTCCGGATCACTGACTGAGAATCAGCAGTATGAGATGACCAATACAATAAATCAGAATTTTGTCGATATCATCAGGAATTCCGGCGGCAATAATGATGACAGGTTTTTGCTTATAGCCGGATATAATACGGATTTTGACAAGACACTCGATGACAGATTTGAGATGCCTTCTGATACGGTTGATGGAAAACTCCTTGTTTCAGTTCACTATTACACTCCGTGGAATTACTGCGGCGCGGAAACCCAGGCTTCATGGGGCATTAAATCAGAATATGAGGAGATGAATAATCAGTTTGCAAAGCTCTCGAAATTTACTGATCAGGGATACGGTGTGATCATCGGTGAGTACTCGGCTATCCCTTTATGGAATAATGGAAATCCGATTCCAAAGGAAAATACCGTTGAATTTATGACAAACCTCCTTGATAACTGTGACATTTATAATTATGTCCCTGTATTGTGGTCAACAAATGATTTATATAACAAATCAACTTGTACCATGATAAATGATGAAATTAAAGAACTCTTTGCCGGCAGATCGTATGCGTCAGAAGTTCAAAAGGCCGATTCATACATAGAAGAAGCAAAGGAAAGGATGGAGGAAGCTCTGTCAACGGCACCGGACCACAGAGAGGGTACAGTATTTTATGACGAAGGAACACCTGTTGCATGGATCATGTGGAACGGAGGCGCAGGTACATACTCTGTCGGGGATGTGTTTAATCCCGATGACAATACGATGGGTATCACTGCCACGAATGCAATAGTTGAGGGAGAGGGTGAATATACCGTAAGTCTTGATTTTGCCGGAGGTAATGACGGACTCACATTTGCAGCCCTGGCTCTTGCCGACGGAGAGCTCCTGTACCCGGGATGTATCTTAAATATTAAAGAGATTACTTATGACGGAGAGCCTGTAGATCTAATAGCAAAGCCGTATACTTCATCTGATGACGGGCTGTGTACGAGAGTAAATCTCTATAATGAATGGGTAGGCAGCGTCCCGGATGATGCCAGAAGCATGGGGCACGATTTGACAGGTACTTCACCCGTAATAATAGATAAAACAAAGATTAACGGCATTAAGAATATCACCATTACATTTGAACTGATAATTCCGTAGTATTATGGTGAAGTTTACATAAAATCATTTGACTTTTTCGTGATTTTGTCAATAATATACTTGAGTGAGCAAGGGGACTTACTGTGTCCCCTTTTTCTTTATTAAGAGGAATTTAATAATGTATATTTTATTTTATTTATTCTGGATCATATTAAATGGTCAGATCACTGTTGAAATAGCAGTGACAGGCCTTTTTGTATCCGGTCTTTTGTATGCTTTTATGTGCAAATTTATGGGATGGAGTGTCCGGAGAGATATCCATTCTCTTAAATACGCATCCTTTATGATCACATATCTGTTTGTTCTTGTTAAAGAGATAGTAAAAGCTAATCTTGCGACGATTACCATTATATTTAATGAAAGAGTGATAAAGGAACCTGTTCTGGTTTCTTTTGATGTAGATATTAAATCTCCTATATTAAGGGTACTCCTGGCCAATTCGATCACGCTGACTCCCGGGACGATCACAGTATCCCTTGAGGATAATCATTACGTGGTACATGCCCTTGATGAGAGTTTTGCTGATGGTATAGAAGATTCTGTATTTGTAAAGATGATAAAGAAGATGGAGAGCAGTATCGATTCATGGCAGACACCACCTGATAAAGGAGGGAAGAGATAATGAGCGATTCAATGCATGAACTTATATTGCAGCATCAGTTTTTATTTGCAGGCGTGCTTGTCATATTATGTCTGCTGCTTTTCTGTTGCCTGCTCAGAGCATTCAAAGGTCCTACAGTTGCCGATCGTCTCGTATCGGTAAACATGATGGGAACCATGGTAATGGTGATCATAGGTATACTTACTATTATGATGAATGAGGGTTATCTGGCCGATATCGCCCTTATATATGCGATGCTCTCATTCCTGGCTGTAATACTGCTCACAAAGGTTATGATCGGAATACATAAAGAAGAATCCGTTTCTGAAAACGGAGCGGATGATAATAAGGAAAACGGAAAGGAGAATTCATAATGGAAATAATAAGACTGATTATCGGGTATGCATTTCTCCTTGCGGGACTGGTATTTTTCATAATAGAAGTAGCCGGGGTATTTAAACTTGATTATGCCCTTAACAGAATGCATTCGGCGGCTATAGGTGATTCATTTGCACTGGCACTTTCCATGCTTGGACTCGTGATCATCAACGGTATTAATTTTGTATCATTCAAGCTCCTGCTTGTACTTGTATTTATGTGGTTTTCATCACCTGCAGCATCACACCTTATAGCAAAGCTTGAGGTGGAGACTACAGATAAAAAAGATAAATTCAGAGAGGTGGAAAAATAAATGGTAGTAGTAATTAATATACTTTTGGTTTTCCTCCTTGTATGTGCTGTGTGCGTCAGCTTTACAAAGAATCTGCTTAATACAGTTCTTGTATTTATGTCATTTTCTCTAGTGATGTCGATAGTCTGGATACTCCTTGAGTCCCCCGACCTGGCCATCACAGAAGCAGCCGTAGGCGCAGGTGTGACGAGTATACTTTTCTTTATCACTCTCAAAAAGATTGAGGCAATAAACAAGAATAATGGGGAGAGTAATAATGAGCAGAATAAAGAGTGAGGAAGAATTCAGGAAAACAGGTGCATACAGGTTCCTCAGATGGTACAGAGGTACAAAAGATCCCTATATTGATGAAGTCGAGATGCAGGAAGGAGAGATCCCCGAGCAGAAACTGACTAATGAGGAGATCGAGAGAGACAAGAAGCTTGCCAAGGAGCAGGCATATGAGTACCAGGGTAAATGGTACAAGGCATATAATAAGCTTTATTTTCTTGTTTCCATAGTTTTTTGTATAACACTTGCTATTGTCATGCTCTTTATGACAGGCAGACTTCCTAAGATAGGTACACCGGACAGACCAAGTAATAATGAGGTTGCTCAGGTTTATATAGAAAACGGTATAGAAGATACAGGCGCAGTAAATATCGTAGCCGGAATGATCCTTAATTACAGAGCGTTTGATACCTTTGGTGAGACATGCGTGCTCTTTATAGCTACCACATGTGTAATGATGCTCCTCATGAAAAAGGAGGAGGACATAAGGTCGGGCAAGATTGCAAATGACAGAATCTATGAGCCCAAAAACGACCAGATACTTCAGAAAGTAGCATTTGTTCTCGTACCGGTGATTTTCATATTCGGTATATATGTAATACTTAACGGACATATTTCTCCCGGCGGAGGCTTTTCGGGAGGAGCCCTTATCGGAGCAGGTATGATTCTATATGTATCCGCATTCGGATTTGATAAGATGCAGAAATTCTTTAATGAAGAGACGTATAAGGTGGTAAAGGTTGCAGCTCTTTGTACATACTGCGCTGTGATTACATATTACATTTATATGGGGGCAAATGATCTTGATAATCATATACCGCTTGGCACTCCGGGTATGATCTTTTCAGCAGGCATCATACTCTGGCTCAATATATTTGTAGGTATCGAAGTAGCATGTACCATGTATGCATTCTATGCACTGTTCAGAAGAAACGGTCTGTAAAAGGCGGAGGTAAATATGTTCGGAAATCTTATCACAAATTTTGGAGAAGCCGTTGCCGTGCTTTTATTCGTAATCGGATTTAAAGACCTCCTGCTTCAGAAAAATCTTATAAAGAAAATTGTCGGCCTTAACTTTATGGACTCCGGCATATATCTTTTCCTCGCGGAAAAGGGATATATTGCAGGTAGGGTAGCGCCTATCGTAACTGATGGTGTGACTGAGGTGACAAAGTATATCAATCCGGTACCTTCCGGCCTAGTGCTTACGGGTATCGTTGTTTCAGTGTCTTCTACAGCCCTGATGCTGGCACTTACGATAAGGCTTTATGAGAGGTATCACACTCTTAATATGGATGAGATATCTACCATCATCAAGAAGGGAGAGATTGAATAATGGAAATTATGCGCAATTTCCCCTGTATCTCAATAATACTTTGTATGTGCAGTGCCATTGTATCATCGGCTCTGCCCGGAAAGTGGGCCAGAAGACTTAATGTCACAATTGTACTTGCTGTTATTACTTTATCCGGTGGTACCCTTGTATACTCTCTGGCAAAGGGTTATGAGACAGTATATAAAATGGGACGTTTCCCTGCACCCTGGGGAAATGAGATAAGATTTGGCGTGCTGGAAGCAATTATGGCACTGTTTTTCAGTGGGATACTGCTTTTATCAGTACTTGGCGGCAGCAAGAAGCTTAAAGAAGATATAGATAACTTTAAAGAGAATCTGTATTTTGTACTGCTTGATCTGCTCCTCAGCTCTTTGCTTGCACTTATTTATACAAACGACCTTTTTACAGCTTATGTATTTGTGGAGATATGCACTATAGCAGCCTGCGGTCTCATTATGGCCAGCGAGAGAGGACGGGCTATCGAGGCGGCGACCAGATATATGATCTATGCCCAGATAGGTTCGGGACTTTTGCTTTTTGGTCTCTGTATTCTCTATGACATCACAGGCCATCTCCTCATGAGCAATATAAAGACCCAGGTTATTATATTGGCATCATCCGGTCAGTATCATATACCCCTTGTTATTTCCATCGTATTTATCGGTACGGGTCTTGCGATCAAGTCGGCCCTGTTTCCTTTCCATGCATGGCTTCCCGATTCATACGGTTATTCACCTGTACCCAGTGCAGCCATATTATCAAGCCTTGTATCAAAAGGATATATATTCCTTTTGCTTAAGATATTTTACAGAGTATTCGGTCTTAACATAATACAGGAGAGTCATCTGTTTAACATACTCCTTATCTTTGGTCTTGCGGGTATGATATTTGGTTCAGTATCGGCCATACTTGAGCAGGATATCAGGCGTATGATCGCATTCTCGTCAGTGGCCCAGATAGGATATATTTATATGGGATTTGGAATGGGTATCAGATCCGGAATGGTAGCGGCTGTATTTCATATTATTTCCCATGCAGCATCAAAGTCACTTCTGTTTATATCATCAGCCGGACTGACTGATGCATCAGGTAAAAACAAGACATTTAAGGACCTTACCGGTGCTGCGTACAGAAACAAGATAGCGGGAGCGGCATTTACAACAGGTGCATTAAGCATGGTAGGTGTACCGCTTTTCTCAGGATTTATCAGCAAGCTTTTATTTGCCAAGGCTGCATTTGAGACTAATGCGATGACTATGGTTGCGACTCTTGTATGCCTTGCCATATCGACTATTCTTAACGCGGTTTATTTCCTTAAGACTGTTGCCAGAATATATACACCGGCAACAACGGAATATGAGACCATCAGATTTAAAGACAATATTCCTTTCGGAGTAGCATGTATTTTGTTTATCATACTTAACCTGATCCTCGGACTTGCATCCGATCCCCTCGTTGAGTTTATAAACAGAGGACTTATGATGTTCTCATAGTGCTTAGAGGTATTACAATGATAAATTTTAACATGATTTTAATAGCATCATTTCTGTTTCCGCTTCTTTCGGGCGTACTCCTTTTTGCCATAAAAGAGCAGGCCGACCGAAAGGTTACATTTGCATATACAGGATTGTCACTTGTGATCACCGGTGTATTAAATATGATCCTGCTCTTTGCAGACAGTGCAGAGGTTAAGCTGATAACACTTATGAACGGCATAGATATTGTTTTCAGGCTTGATACACTTGGCAAATATTTTATGGGTATAGTCAGCCTCGTATGGATACTGGCAGGGTTTTTCTCATATACATACATGAAGCATGAGAAAAATGAGAAGAGATATTTTGCATATTACTTAATTGTATTTGGTGTGCTTAACGGACTCGGTGCAGCCGGCAATCTGATCACGATGTATGCATTCTATGAATTCATGACATTGTCTTCATTTCCGCTTGTCCTTCATAATCAGAAAAAAGAGTCTGTCATGGCAGCCCTTAAATATCTGTTTTATTCATTCTTTGGAGCGTATATGGCACTCTTTGGACTGTTCTTTATGTGCAGATACTGCAGGACCCTTGATTTTATACCCGGAGGCGTGATAGATCAGGTCGCCATGTCAGGTCATGAGACACTGGTACTTGTATGTATATGCCTTATGATAATGGGCTTTTCTGTTAAGGCAGGTATGTTTCCCCTTCATGCATGGCTGCCCGCGGCTCATCCCGTGGCACCTGCTCCGGCATCAGCAGCTTTATCCGGCATCATAGTAAAGGGAGGAGTCCTTGCGATACTCCGTGTCATTTTCTATATTGCAGGACCGGAGATTATAAGGGGCACGTTTATTCAATATCTTCTCCTTACATTATCCCTTGTCACTGTTTTTATGGGATCGATGCTGGCATACAGAGAGAAAGTATTAAAAAAGAGACTGGCTTATTCCACAGTCAGTCAGCTCAGTTATATACTGTTTGGCATCGCCCTTTTAAATCCTGCGGGACTGACGGGTTCACTGCTTCATATGGCGGCTCATGCATTTATTAAGTGTGCACTGTTCCTCTCAGCAGGAGCCATTATATTTAATACGGGATGTACCAGGGTAGATGAGCTTCGAGGTATAGGAAAGAAAATGCCGGGAGTGATATGGGGATATACCATCGTATCCCTTGGCCTTATCGGTATACCTCCAACAGGAGGATTTATCAGTAAGTGGTATCTGGCATCCGGTGCTTTATCAAGCGGGATAAAGGGATTCTCATATGCAGGTCCCATTGTGCTGCTTATAAGTGCACTGCTCACTGCGGGATATCTGCTTCCTGTTACCATAAACGGATTTTTCCCGGGAGATGATTATGATTATGAAAATCATAAGACGATAAAGACTTCATTTTACATGATTATGCCAATCATAGTACTTGCCATTTTGTCTGTGCTTATCGGTATGTTTCCAAACGGTCTTACGGAATTTATCGGAAGCATTACAGGCGAGATTTTTAATACAGGATTTTAGAAAGGAGGCAGAAGATGATCATTTACTTATTACCGATAACAGTTCTGTTTCCAATACTTGCGTCTGTGCTGATACCTGTAGTGCCGATTAAGAGCAGGAGAGGGATTACATGGTTTATAGAAGCCATTGTGATCGTAAACAGTATTCTCGTCTGGTATTTATTATGGGGCAGTCCTGACCAGTCTTTTACACTCTTTAAATTTACGGGTAATCTGTCTGTTACATTTCATATAGACGGTATGGCTACGGTATTTGCGGGACTGGTATCATTTCTGTGGCCCCTTGCTACATTTTATTCATTTGAATATATGAAACATGAAGAGCATGAGAGAGTATTCTTTATGTTTTATACCATGACATACGGTGTAACCTTGGGCATCGCAATGAGTTCAAATATATTTTCGATGTATTTCTTTTATGAACTCCTGACCATCGTTACGACGCCTCTTGTAATCCATACTCTTAAAAAAGAGGCTGTGGATGCTGCGAGAAAGTATATTTATTATTCAATGGGTGGAGCGGCATTTGCTTTTATCGGTATGGTATTTATCATCCTTTACGGTACTACAGCTGACTTTACATACGGCGGAGTACTTGCAGGAGGAACCTTTGCCAGAAATATTAATGTCCTATATCTGATTTATGTATTTTCATTTATGGGATTTGGCGTAAAAGCAGCCATATGGCCGGTATGCGGATGGCTGCCAAAAGCCGGTGTGGCACCTACTCCCGTAACGGCGCTTTTACATGCTGTTGCAGTCGTCAAATCGGGTGCTTTTGCCGTAATGCGCCTTACTTATTATTGTTTTGGAGCAGACCTTTTACGGGGCAGCTGGGCCCAGTATACCGTTATGGCTTTTTCGATTTTTACCATCGTATACGGATGCTCAATGGCTGTAAAGGAGAGACACTTAAAGAGACGTCTTGCTTACTCAACAGTGAGCAACTTAAGTTATATTCTGTTTGGAGTCACCATAATGACACCCCTTGGCCTTGTGGGAGCTCTGGCTCATCTTGTGGCTCATGCGTTTATGAAGATTACTTCATTTTTCTGCGCCGGTGCCATTATGTACAAGACAGGCAGAAATTACGTATATGAACTTGACGGCTTTGGCCGAAAGATGCCAAAGACTTTTGCAATATTTACCGTGTCGGCATTTGCACTCATGGGAGTCCCGGGCCTTGCAGGATTTATATCAAAATACAATCTGGCAATAGCAGCTGTCTACAGCGATAATGTGCTGGCTTATATAGGTGTGGGAGCCCTTCTTTGCTCGGCCATACTGACAGCCATTTATATGTTTACTATCATTATCAGGGCATTTTTCCCGAGAGACGACTTTGATTATGAGACCATAAAAGATGTGGAGGATCCCAATTATATAATGATCCTGCCACTGACGATTTTTGTGATCGTGATATTTATACTCGGACTTCATCCCCAGCCTCTTCTCGATATGTTTGTGAAGATAGCTGTCGGAAATCTGTAGGAAAGGAGAGAAGATATGATGATTAATCCTATAGGAATAATTGTATTTATGCCTTTTATCGGCGCATTCCTGTCATATATCATCGGCCGATTTAATAAGACTGCCCGTAATGTATTTGCAGACGTACTTGTTATAGCCGAACTTTCTTTGCTTGCATATTTATTTGCAAACTTCAGTTCCGAGAATCTGATTACTCTCGACGTTGATAAGGTCTGTGGATTCGGACTTCATTTTGTGCTGTCGGGATTCAGGGGAGTGTATACTCTTGTGGCTGCACTTATGTGGTGCATGACAACCATATTCTCTGCTGAGTATTTTAAGCATTATCACAACAGAAACAGATACTATATGTTTATGCTCCTTACCCTTGGAGCAACGATGGGAGTATTCTTATCGGCTGACCTTTATACAACATTTATTTTCTTTGAGATAATGTCGTTTACTTCATATGTATGGGTTGCCCATGATGAGAAGAAACCTTCAATGAGAGCAGCAGAGACATATCTGGCAGTTGCCGTTATCGGCGGTATGGTCATGCTGATGGGACTGTTTTTATTATGGAATAATCTGGGAACTTTGGAGATATCGAGACTCCTAAATGCCGCAGACTATGCAGAAAATAAGAAAGCAATATTTGCGGCAGCTGCATGTATTACAGTCGGCTTTGGAGCAAAAGCAGGAGCATTTCCCCTTCATATATGGCTTCCCAAGGCTCATCCCGTTGCACCTGCACCTGCATCGGCACTTTTATCCGGTATCCTGACCAAATCGGGTATATACGGCATACTGGTTGTTAGCTGCAATATTTTGTATGGCAACGATAAATGGGGCAGCATTATCCTGGTACTGGCTGCCATTACCATGTTTATGGGAGCTTTGCTGGCACTGTTTTCAACAGACCTTAAGCGGACCCTTGCCTGCTCATCCATGTCCCAGATAGGCTTTATCATGGTGGGTATCGGCATGCACGGATTGCTGTCAGAGGTTATCAGCGTACAGACAGGGGGATTGCCCGAGGCGACTTCTTTAATGAAGATTGAAGCATCCCTTCCTGCCGGAGGCATCCTTCTCCATATGGTCAATCATTCCGTGATTAAACTGGTTCTCTTTATGGCTGCCGGTGTGGTATTTATGAATCTTCATAAGCTTGACCTTAATGATATCAAGGGATTTGGCAGGAATAAGCCGTTCCTTAACATCGTATTTTTACTGGGAACCCTCGGTATAGGCGGCATACCTTTATTTAACGGATATGTCAGCAAGACATTACTGCATGAAGCAATAGTGGAATATCATGAATATCTGACAGAAGGATTGATGACAGGAGTATTGTCAGCCGGAACCATAAAGCTCATAGAATGGATTTTCCTGATATCAGGCGGTATGACTGTGGCATATATGACAAAGCTGTATTTATGCCTCTTTGTATTTAAGAATAATGATCCTGAGGTTCAGAAAAAATATGATGATATGAAATCATATATGAATCCCGTATCAAAGATAGCAATTGGTTTGTCGGCACTCATAATTCCTGTTATGGGATTTTTCCCGGGTAAGGTCATGGACTTTATCGCCAATCGCGGAACGGATTTAATGAATGCAGGGTTTGAGATGGGAGAGGTTAATTACTTTTCAGTCGAAAATTTAAAAGGTGCCGCAATCTCAATAGGACTAGGTGCTTTGATATACTGCCTGTTTATTCTGCCCCTCCTTACAAAGAAAGATGAGAAAGGGCAGCTGGTATACCTTAACAGATGGCCTGCATGGCTTGACCTTGAGAACCTGATATACAGACCACTCATCGCTGCAGTGTGCTACGTGGCAGGTTTCCTTTGTCGTATACTTGACTGTGCCCTTGATACTGTTGTGGTATTTTTAAGAAAGACGATCTATAAAGACTGCCCTCTTAAATTTGAACATGAGGGAGACAGCTTTACATTCTGGCTTGGCACGAGATTAAACAACGCCCAGAAGACTGCAGATGATATATTTGACGGTACATATGATGACAATATTGATTTCGTCCATGAATTCTATCTGCAAAAGACCAAGATTAAGGAGCTGTTCTTCATTCTGACCAGAACCCTTTCATTTGGTATGCTCCTCTGCTGCATAGGCATGCTTGTCGGAATGATATATCTGCTCATGGTTCACTGGTGATCGTAGACTAGAAGGTTAATTTATAAATAATTATAAATAGGCACTTGTTACATCGTATGCTAGCAAGTGCTTATTTTATTGTTTATTGTTGATTGTTTTTTGCCTTGATTGCCTTGATTTACAGATGGAAATGCTTTAAAATATTATTAACAACTAATAAACACATACATAATGTATGTGTATTTCATCAGAATGAAAGGAGGAGTTGTTATGGCAGAACAGGTATTGGTACAATTTAGAGCAGATAAGTCTTTAAAAGATGAGGTGTCAGATATATACAATAAGTTGGGTATGGATTTACCCACTGCTTTTCGAATGTTTTTAGCAAAGAGCAAGCAGGTGAGGGGATTACCTTTTGAAGCAACTCTCCCTGCATCCACTTCTATAAGGGAAGATTTTGGAGAAGCGTTTCATGCATTGCGAGAAGAAGCCTCTGATTTGCCGGAAATGTCCCTTGAGGAAATAAACGCGGAAATATCTGCTTCAAGGGCTGAGCGTAAGAGGAAGAGCTTATGATTTATGCTGTAATAGATACTAATGTGTTGGTATCATCTCTTCTTACAAAGAAAGAGGATTCTCCTACTGTAAAAGTAATGGATGCTATCAGGGACGGATTGATTACTCCTTTGTACCATAAAGATATGATTACAGAGTATATTGATGTTCTAAACAGACCTAAATTTAATTTCAGTAAAGAAAAAATTGTTAACACAATCAATAAGATTATTAAATATGGCGTGGAAGTCTTTCCTAAGCCAACAGGTGAGATACTTATTGATATGGATGATTTGATATTTTATGAGGTCGCTATGGAAAAGAGAGATGATGATGCACACTTGGTCACAGGTAATCTTAAGCATTATCCTATTCGAGATTACATAGTAACTCCAGCAGAGATGATCGCCATTTTATCAAAAATATAAACAATAGATAAATGCCCGGATATGTAAGTGATTTACTATTCGGGCTTTTTTAATATCTGAAATTAGTTAATACCACAATATTTTGTATATAAAATAGTATATACAGAAAAGCAATAACATATAAGTAAATTGTTGCTTGATTAAATAGTTTTGGTGTATTATATTAATTGTGTTATAAATATGTTTGAAAAAAAATATTTATTAAAATTATATTTATAAACGGTGACACCGTTAACAAAATGTGAACAAACTGAATATTAAAGACTATGATGGTGCATAGTAGTATTGGGATAAAGATGTTTAAAGAGATATCCGCCACCGGCTGAAAGCGGATAAGCGTCTCCTGTTATGAAATTCACACCGGAGTCGGAAGTCTGAAACAGCAGTAGGGTTTCCCGTGTAATACGCGTTAAGTATAAATAAGTGCTTCGTATTTTGTGTAATAAATACGTTGAATCAGGGTGGTACCAC
>CADBFE010000004.1 GCA_902793845.1 uncultured Lachnospiraceae bacterium
TATTTTAAGGCAGCTCCCTTTATGGATCTTGGATATGCCAAACTGGATCATCACAGAAAGGTAAGGACCGGATTTCCGGAAGTGGTATTCTGCGAGGGTAAACCGGACGAACATATTGTGGAAATCTTTAAAAAACTTTGTGATGAAGATGGCAGAGCCCTGGGAACAAGGGCGACAAATCATCAGTATGAACTTATAAAAAAAGAGATTCCCGGGGCAAAGTATGACAGTGTATCCCGGATCATAAAAATAGAACAGGATGAAAAAAACGAGAAAATCGGCAATATAGTGGTATGCTGCGCAGGAACAGCAGATATACCTGTTGCCGAGGAGGCTTTTGCGGTAGCTGAATATTTTGGAAATAATGTCAGAAAGATTTATGACATAGGAATAAGCGGTCTCCATCGTCTGCTGTCTTATGTAGAAGAACTCCAAAGTGCCAACTGTATAATAGCGGTGGCCGGAATGGAGGGGGCTCTTCCAAGCGTACTCGGTGGGCTGGTATCAGTACCGGTAATAGCTGTTCCCACATCGGTAGGCTATGGAGCCAGCTTTCATGGAGTGTCAGCTCTTCTCACCATGATAAACTCATGTGCAAACGGCATATCGGTTGTAAATATCGATAACGGATTTGGAGCTGGATATATAGCTTCGCAGATAAACAGACTGGCAGAAAGGAAATAAATATGAAGACTCTCTATCTTGAATGTAACAGTGGAATAAGCGGTGATATGACAGTGGCTGCCCTTCTTGATCTCGGAGCAGACAAAGATGTCCTGTTAAAGGTTTTGTCGGGGATTAAAGACAAATCTTTTAAAATAAATATCAGCAGAGTAAATAAGAGTGGTATCGACTGTTGTGATTTTGATGTAATTCTTGACGAGGAACATGATGGTCATGATCATGATATGGAATATCTGTACGGCCACGAACACCATCATGAACATCATCATGACCACGAACATCACCATGATCATCACGACCACGACCATCATCACCATGAACACCACCATGATCATGAACATCATCATGAGCATCGTAATCTTAAAGACATATATGAAATCATTGATGCTCTTGAGATGACGGATAATGCGAGAAAACTTGCAAAGAGGATATTTGAGATACTTGCAGAGGCAGAGGCTAAAGCTCATGGCAGGTCAATAGATGAGGTACACTTTCATGAGGTGGGTGCAATAGATTCAATAGTTGATATTGTCTCAATAGCTGTATGCTTTGACAACCTTGAGATAACCGATGTGATCATACCAAAGATATGTGAGGGAACGGGCACTGTCAGATGCCAGCACGGTATCCTGCCTGTACCTGTACCGGCTGTCATTAATATCGCGTCAGCGTATAAACTGCCATTATCCATAATGGACTATAGGGGTGAGTATGTGACACCTACGGGAGCTGCTTTTGCTGCAGCGGTTATGACCGGCAATAAACTCCCGGAAATAATTATTCCCGGAAAAGTCGGCCTCGGCGCAGGTAAACGCGAGCATGAACTTCCGGGAATATTAAGGGCTATATTAATTTAATTATAATTCTTTGATGATTTCTTCAAATACGGGAGCCATGTGCTCATCGATGAAACCAAAGTCCATCTCTTTATAGCTCCAAGCGGCTCTGCCGATTCCGCATCTGTTGAATTCCTTGCTGATCATCTTGTACCATGCGAGGGCTTCCTTAGGATCGGCTCTGTCGATTACACCGTACTCACCGCAGTAGAGAGCAACATTTCTCTCCTCGCAGATCCTGACTGCTTCTGAGAAATATTTTGCGAA
This sequence comes from uncultured Lachnospiraceae bacterium, assembly GCA_902793845.1. GTDB lineage: Bacteria > Bacillota > Clostridia > Lachnospirales > Lachnospiraceae > NK4A136. The sequence continues at coordinate 1,788 of CADBFE010000004.1, forward strand.
ATATTCGACTCCCACATTGCTGTCAGGATCAAAGTCATCCATGGAGATTGTCACCTGCTCAAGATATTTCTTTGATGCCTCATCGAGCTGTCTGTATGTGGATGCGAGGGGTATACGGAAGTTTACATCCATAGTCCTGATCCACGGGGCACCCTGATGAGTAAAGATAAGGGGCTCATAGCAGTGGAAATTGTAGATGACATTTTCATCCTTGGGCGGGAGGAGATCAGGCAGCGCCTCAATGCTATTGTTCCAGTATCCGCCGTACAGAATCTTTACATCGGGAGCGATGGCCCTGATCCTGTCTATGCATGTTGAGGCAACTCTGTTCCATGTATCGCAGTAGGATTTGTCTGTTACTTCGTTTAAGAGCTCAAATGCCACGCGGTCTCCGATATTACCGTATCTCTTTGCCAGATTTTCCCAGAGTCTGTAAAATCTTTCCTGATACTTTTCACTGTCAAAGAATCCTTCTTCATTTTCACCAAAATCAAATGAATATCCGAAAGTTTTGTGTACGTCGAGGATCATATTTAATCCGTATTTTCCGGACCATTCAATGGCCTTATCTATATATGTAAATCCATCCTCTTTGTAGTTGCCTTCTTTATCTTCTACGAGATCGTAATCGATGGGAACGCGGACATGGTCCAGACCCCACGAAGCGATTCTCTTAATATCGTCTTCTTTAATGAAATTGTCATAACGCTCTTTGGTATGGTCACACTGAGAGAGCCAGCCACCGAGGTTGATACCGTGTTCAAAGCCTTTCCATCTTTTCATAAGAATCTCCTTTTCTTTTTGGTATAATATGTGTATGAGTAATGATAAAAATATTAATCTGAATATTTCCGAATATGAACCGGCTCATCGTGATACAGATGAGGAGGCAAACTTTCTAAACGACGTGGCATCAGGCAACATGGAGAGAGTCCATGAAAACTGTGATGCTCACAGGTTTACCGACTCAACAGGAGTAGGAAATCTCTCTGCAGATCCAGTACAGAATCTGAAATATCACATGGTTGTCACCGCGGCTCTTGTCACCAGAAAATGTATTAAAAAGGGACTGGAACCGGAGCGGGCTTTTCGTATGAGTGACTATTACATCAGAAAACTTGACAGTGCCTCATCATTAGCAGAGGTTGAACTCATACATAACAGCATGGTTCTTGATTTCACCGGTAAGATGCGTTTCCTTAAGCGGGATAAGGGACTGTCCCGTCCGATCACCAGGTGCGTCAATTATATATATTCGCATATATATGAAAGAATCACTGTCTCGGAGCTGGCTGCCCATTCGGGCGTGTCAGAAAGCTATCTATCACGGGAATTTGTTAAGGAACTGGGTATATCTGTCAGTAACTATATCAGAGAGAAGAAAGTCGAGCTTGCAATTGAACTCCTGGCCAATACAGATGAGAGTATACTGGATATCGCATGCAAACTCTCGTTTTCTTCACAAAGTCATTTTATAGATATCTTTAAATCAGCTACAGGCATGACACCGGCCAAATACCGGGCATCCGGTAACTATCATATCAGGGAGTGATCACTCGGCCAGTTCCAGGCGTACATTTCTGATATGAATTGTCGCTGTAGAGCCCTGGGCGCCCATGTTGAACTCAACACGTCCCATGTCATCGTCTTCCTCGGTCATCTCGAATGTAAAACTGTATTCCTGCCAGTCTGTAGTTAAATCCACTGGTGTATCAGGGAAATATCTGATCCAGTTAACCTCGGGAGCAGTCACTGCGGGCTTCATCTGACGGGCCTCGTCTGCATATGCCTCAAATGAGAGAGTGTATGTATTTCCCTTGATCATTGGCATGAGAGGCTGTACCAGCTGGATGCTGTATTCCTCTGTGCCTTCATTATCAGTATAGATGATTATCTCTCCGTCGGCAATTTCCGCACTGCCGACACCGTCCATTGCCGTCAGGAATTTCCAGTCGATATCATCCGAAAGGTCTTCTGATTCAAGAAAATCACCGTTTGTCACAAAGTTGCCTGTCTCATTAGCTTCTTTAAAGTTGTATACTCTTTCGGGTTTTGTGACATTTTCATCGTATGAGTCCATCTGGAACATGCGCACATAATCTACATACATTGCGGCACGCTCATCAAAGACTGTGGTGTCATCGGGATCACCGGGCCAGTCACCGCCTACAGCTACGTTTAAGATTATATGGAAAGGCTGGTTAAAGGGAGCGGGATAGGGCTTTTCATCCTCACCGCTTACTTTTGTGAACCAGTCGTTTGCAGAATAGTAGAGTTCATCATCTACATACCATCTGATCTCGCCGGGCTCCCACTCGATAGCAAAATCATGGAACTCTTTGGAGAAATCACCGCCGACCAGGTCGTACGAACCCTGCTTCTGTGTATGGGGTTCTCCGTAATGAATCGTACCAAAGAGAGTATCTGTATCGTTTCCGAGTACTTCCATGATATCGATCTCGCCGCACTTTGGCCACTGTCCGTAAAAACTCTCATCATCCGGCATCATCCAGAATGCGGGGAGGAATCCTTTGCCCTCCGGTACTTTGATTCTGGCTTCGATACGTCCGTATGTGAGGCTCTGCTTGTTCTGGGTATTAACTCGTCCTGAGTAATAGTTATCTCCGTCTTTTACAGGCTGGATTATGAGCATTCCGTCTTCTACATATGCATAGTCCTCTGACGGGATGTATTCCTGCCACTCATGGTTTACCCATCCTGCCTCATGGGCTTCATAGTTCCAGTCTGCTTCTGATAATGAATCACCGTCAAATTCATCATGCCATACGAGATGATAACCTTCGGGGCATGTGATTTCTACCTCTGAAGTGGTGACTGCACTGTCTTCGCTGACTGCCATATTTTCTGACTGACTTTCACTGGGATTTGCAGGGTCTGCGCCGCAGCATGTGAATACAAATGATGCGGCGAAAATACCTGCGAGAAGTTTTAATCTTGTTTTGTTTCTCATTGGAAACTCCTTTCATTGGTGATATATTATTTGATCCTTAATCGGATGAAAGTTCATGCTTATAATATATTTATATACCGTTGAAAGCAGTTTTTATATAAACTAATAAGAAAAAATACAAAAATAATGAACTTAGAAAAAGTTATGAATATTATTTTTTTATTTTAACAAGACGGCCTTTTTCGTTGAAAGCGTAATTGGCTGCAAATGCAGGATTGACTGCTGCGACTCTGTCATATTCCTGGGGATGAGCAGCAACATACTGGAATGCAACGTAAGGCTTTGTCCTGATATTTTTGTCTGTCCACTTTTCAGCAAGCTTGTCTGTAAGAATCCTTCCTACATATACAAAAAGGAAAATTGCGAGGGCAATAAAGCCGATTCCGCAGGGGATTCCAAGAGCTCTGTTTCTGTTACCGAACATTGTTGCAGCGCCGAATACCGATAAAAGTGTTCCAAGATTTGCAAGCACTGAAATAAAGGTGGCGCCAAATGAATAAGGGTAATTTCTGTAAATCATGTTTTATATCCTCCACATCATAAAAAATACAGTCAATATTGTATCTTATCTGATGAGAAAGGCAATACAAATCTGAAAGGATTTTCAGTTTGTCATGATCCCGTACCCGTATACTTTGACGCTCCGTACATCCAGATCCTGTAACTGATATAGAAAAATATGATACCTATAAAAGGTGATATCCAAGTAAGTACCGGAATCGCATCAGGGCGGAGTATTACAAGGCTCGGATAGTAAGCAATAAAAGCTATCGGGAATATAAAAGTAAAAATAAACCGGAAAGCTTTATTGAAAATGGTGATCGGATATTTCGAGTAATCCTTAAATCTGAATGTCAGTTCAAGTACATAGTATGAATTCTGAATCCAGAAACATGTAGCTGCCGCAGCGTTCTGAAGCGCTATCATCACAAGGGATGCCGTTATCAGGAATACAACCAGTTTAAAACATGCAATAAAACTGAATTCCAGTCCGATCTTATTCCATGAATAAGCAATGGTACCTATACCAAAAGCAAGCTGACCGAGTCCTTTGATATCAAATACTTCCGACTGATAATAGAAAAACATATTGATCGGTCTGAAACAGTATTTAATAAAATCTCCCGAGTATACCTGACCTCTAAGTGCCCAGTTGTTATCAAAAAGGCACTGAACCGGTGTGATGGATACGAGTGAAAAACCGTAGAGAAACAGCATCTCATAATAGCTCCAGCCGTTGATTGACGGAAAGTTTCTAAACATTACCCAGAATCCGACAAAACCGGAGATGTTGGTACATATCATTCCAATTGTGGATATGATAAAGTCTGCACGGTAGCTCATCTTGCTCTTTAAATCCTGAGCAAGTATTTTTCTGTAAATACGAAGGTAAAAACCAAGTCCTCTTTTTTTCATATCATCAGCCTCCGTTCACCGTAATCTGCTTAAGTGATGATTTCCAGAAGAGTCTGCTGAGTATCATCATAACAACACACCATAAAAGCTGGATCCCAAGGGTTGTCATCGCCTCCGAAACCGGCATGTCTTTGCCAAGGAGAAGCGAAAGCGGAGCATTGTATATCGACTGGAACGGCAGACAGTATACAATCTTTTTAAAAGTCTCAGGGAAAAATGCTATGGGTACCGTGGCTCCCGATAAAAGGAGTACAAGGACCTGCTTCATAATGTTGATTCCCCAAATTGATTCTGTGTAGAGACATATTGTTCCCACAAAGAAATCAATATTGTAATTGATCACTATCGCCATCACTATTGATATGACAAAATAAAGCAGATTAAATCCAAACTGTATTGCTCCGTTTGTGACTATGGCTACTATTATAAAAGTAGGCAAAAATGTAAAGAAAAACTGGGTCACAAAGGTACCGGAAAATGACCAGAACAGATATTTCCGGTATTCCATGGGTTTTAGCAGATTCAGGACCATATTGCCTGACTGTATTGCTCTGCCCATCTCCCATACGGTATACATTTCTATAAAGTTAAAAATAGCCGATGCCAGGACCAGATAGATAAGTGTATCCGAAAAGGTCATTCCGTTTACGACTTCCTGGCCTGATGATGCATATATGGCTTTCCAAAGGAAATATATAACTATTAAATATAAAAGATTTCCCACAAATATGATCAGCATGGAAAGCCGAAACTGCAGGGATTCGATTATCCCGGCACGGGTGAGGGAAAGACGTCTTTTAAGATTCATTGAACTCCCTCCTCGTATATCTTTTTGATAACATCCTCGGTAGAAATCTCTTCAAGCTGCATATCTCTGATCTGTCTTGCCTGCTGAAGCTGTCCGAGTACATCGATTACTTTTCTTTTATCTTCATCAACAAGGATAGATATCCACTCATCATCTGCAGTTACCTGAAATTCTGAAAGCTCTTTTCCAATCACTTCCGCCTCTGCCTTCAGATCGCCCTTTACGCGTACCTTGAGGGTTCTGTAGGAACCAAAGAAATTTTTGAGGTGTTCCATATCATTGTCATAAAGCATTTTGCCCTTATCAATGATAACTATACGTCTGCAGAGTGCATCAACGTCTCCCATGTCGTGGGTTGTCAGAATGACGGTTGTATTTTTCTCTTTATTGAGCGCATGAATAAGAGTACGTATCTTTGATTTCATGGATACGTCAAGACCTATTGTGGGCTCATCGAGAAATACGATCCTGGGGTTGTGTAAAAATGCAGCCAGAATGTCAGAGAGAGTTCTCTGGCCAAGAGACATCTGACGGACCGGTTTGTGTAAAATAGGCTCAATATCAACCTGAGACTGATAAAAGTCCATCATGTTTTTATAATCAGCGTCAGATATTCCGTAGATATCCTTTAACAGCTTGAACGATTCAATCAGGGGAAGTGCCCACCAGAGCTGGCTGCGCTGTCCGAATACTACACCGATCTCTGCGGCATTTAGCGTACGGTTTTTATACGGAACCCTTCCGTTTACAATGATCTCTCCGCTGCTTGGTTCAAGTACGCCGGTCATCATCTTTATGGTAGTTGATTTACCGGCACCGTTAGGGCCGAGATATCCTACTATTTCGCCCTGATCGATGGTCATGCTGATATCATCGACAGCCTTGACTATTTTGTAATCTCGCGAGAATAGATCTTTAATGCTTCCTTTAAGACCTTCTCTCCGGTTTAGGACTTTGAATTCTTTTGATACATTCTTAATCTCTATTACCGTGCTCATATTCCTGTTCCTTTTCCCTTCTTTTTATACAAATATTTTTTTAGATTATACCACACTGCAAATACAGGTCATATATACCTGTAGTATAAAGACATTCTATCATCCCGGTATCTGTCTGTATAATTGAGATAAACGGGCAAAAATACAAATAATCTGATTTTTGGTGTTTTATATTTTGAATATTTCCGAACAGATTTTAGTTAACGGCTTGCGGTAAATAATATAACTGTTGATTACCGGTGTATTAAAATCAATAAGCGGTACACGGCGGAGAGTTTTTTCTTTAATATATTTATCCGCCATGTCTTTTGGCAGAAAAGTATAATTATCCTGATCTATAAGATACGGAACAATCTTCATACAGTCATCTATTTCCAGTTCAAACTGATGATACTTTGGAAACAGATTTCGAATATACTGTCCTACATCCTGAAGGGCATAGTTACACATAAGATATTTTTCTTCTGCGAGTTTTTCCGCGGTGATTCCCTTTTTGTATTTCTGGTTTTTAATATCTGTGACGAGGACAAGAGTATCCTGTTTAAACAGCTCACAGTGGAGAGAATTCTTTCGAAGCGGCAGATAGGTAAATACCACATCCAGCATGCCGTTCTGAATCTGTTCAAGCAGATGATCTGAAAGTCCGATGGATATTTTCAGATAATCACCGGGTGCATTCTTTCTGTGCTTTCGGATAAGACCTGCCAGATGACCTTCATAAATTGAGTCAGCGCAGCCTATTCGCAGATAGTGATCGTATTTTTGTTCTGACGATATTTCGGCAAGTGATGTGTCAGTGAGCTCTATTACTTTCTCAGCGTAGATGCGGAATTTTGCACCCTCAGCCGTAAGCTCCACGCTGCGGTTGGTACGACGAAACAGCTTGAAATCAAGCTCTTTTTCAAGTTCGATAATACGGTTTGTAACGGTGGACTGGGCTACAAACAGCTGATTGGCAGCCCGGGTATAGTTTTTTGTCTTTGCCAGTACCATAAAGGTTTTCATTGATTCAATGTCCATACGCAACAGTCTCCCTTTTTAAGTTATTCGATATTCGAATCATATCTATTTATATAATTCATTTCACAAATAATAGCTTATATGATAAAACTTGTAAATAAGTTATTTAGATCAGGTGTTTTGGAGGAATCAGGATGAAAGATATCGTACTTAGTAATAAAACATTCAAGCTGGAGCATGACCCGTATAATTACAGCCTTCAGGATATATCAGAACCTGAACTGTTCAGAGAGATGTTTCCCTATACCGAAACTCCAAAGATTGCATTTAATTACAGACGCGTTCCTGAAAATATGCCTGAGGACATATTTATTACCGATACAACATTTCGTGACGGCCAGCAGTCAAGAACTCCATATACGACAGAGCAGATGGTTCATATATACAAACTGCTGCATGAACTGGGCGGCCCAAACGGTATGATCCGTCAGACGGAATTTTTTGTATATTCCGAAAAGGACCGAAAGGCCCTGGAAAAGTGTATGGAACTCGGATACCGTTTTCCTGAAATCACAACATGGATAAGAGCAAACAGGCAGGATTTTGAACTCGTCAAATCTATTGGCATCAAAGAAACAGGTATACTGGTGAGCTGTTCCGATTATCATATATTCCACAAAATGGGACTCACCAGAAAACAGGCTCTCGATAAATATCTTGGAATAGTGAAGGAATGTATCGATGCCGGTCTGCGTCCGAGATGTCACTTTGAGGATATTACAAGGGCTGATTTTTACGGATTCGTTGTTCCGTTTGCCAGCAGTCTGATGGAGCTCTCTGCTGAGAGCAAAGTGCCAGTAAAAATTCGTGCATGCGATACAATGGGTTATGGTGTACCTTACCCCGGAGCAGCACTTCCAAGAAGTGTTTCAGGTATAATCTACGGTCTGCAGCATCATGCCAATGTACCCTCCGAGATGATCGAATGGCACGGACATAATGATTTCTATAAAGGTGTTGTAAATGCTACTACAGCGTGGATGTACGGAGCAGGTGCCGTAAACTGTTCACTCCTCGGTATCGGAGAGCGTACAGGCAATGTGCCCCTTGAAGCTATGGTATTTGAATATGCATCGCTGCGCGGACATCTGAACGGAATGGATACTAAAAAGATTACAGAGATAGCAGAGTATATCCAGAATGAGACAGGATATGATATCCCGCCAATGACGCCTTTTGTCGGAGAAAACTTTAATCTGACAAGGGCAGGGATTCATGCAGACGGAATGCTTAAAAATCCTGAGATATACAACATATTTGACACAGAGACGATCCTGGCCCGTCCGCCGAAGGTATCAATCAACAACGCTTCAGGCCTGGCCGGTGTGGCATACTGGGTAAACAGCTACAGAGCAAAAATGGGTAAACCGGAGCTTCCCAAAAAGGATCCGATAATCCAGAAGATAAGTGACTGGGTCACCTCGGAATATGAAAGCGGCAGGATCACAGTGATAAGCGACGCTGAGCTTAAAGATCGTTATAACGAGTACGAGGGAGCGTAAGGACAGCTCTTTAAAGATGCATTAAGTAATATTAAAAAATCCATAGGGCACCTGAGAAGGTGCCCTGAACTAACTCTCCCCCGAGAGTATATGATGAATGGGAGAATTCCCGATGAACCATATAATTCGTGAGTTTATTTTGTATGTTTATACATTTCCATCATCCGGAACATGTATCCCTGCATTCGGTTGTTTACCTTTTTGTTCCTCGTCACATAATCATCATCAGAATTAACACCACATATTAATTCAATCATATAATCGCTGACATCCTCACCGGGCACTATTTTTATCGTTATTTCCCTCGGATTATCAATATGGTCTGTGTGAATCATCTTTGCAAAACGCTCGGGATTGTTTATGTGATAATTGCCCACATCATTTGTTTTGCCGGCAAGAAAATCGAGACTTACAAGATATGTATCCGATATTTTTAATATAGCTTTATACCCGATAGCCTTTTTGTTGAGAATGTTTGAGATGGTGGTCTGATGCAGACCGGTTCTGTTTGCAATTTCTTTATTTGATTCGTTTGTGTCTGTTAATACGGCGCATATTCTGTCATATATTATTTCATAATCTTTCAGATTCATGCTTCTTTTTGAAGCAGCCATAAAGACAAGCCTCCCTTTGACGCAGATTATCAGATTAAATGATTTGGTTTCTTGACTTATGTTAACCATATCATAATGAGCATTAGAATGTATTGTGTAATTTGCTTAAGAATATATTCTTAAAATCAGGAGTGTTAATTCATGCCTGCTTAAGTGATCTTTGGGAACTTTTGTAATGATAATATTTTTTTGATAGTGTAAAATAATACCCGTATACAGCAAAAAGGATTTATATAGTATAAACAGAAAAATGGACTTTAAATTACACTCGGATTACAAACCAACAGGTGATCAGCCAAGGGCAATACAGGAACTCGTTGAGGGCTTCAGACAGGGCAACCAGTTTGAAACCCTTCTTGGTGTTACGGGCTCAGGTAAGACATTTACCATGGCCAATGTGATTGCGGCATTAAACAAGCCGACGCTTATCATTTCCCACAACAAGACCCTGGCCGGACAGCTATATGGAGAGATGAAAGAATTCTTTCCGGAAAATGCCGTTGAGTATTTTGTATCCTATTATGATTATTATCAGCCGGAGGCATATATACCCCAGTCTGATACATATATAGAAAAAGATTCATCCGTTAACGATGAGATAGACAGGCTCCGCCTCTCGGCGACAGCTTCCCTCTCGGAGAGAAAAGACGTGGTGGTTGTTGCTTCCGTATCATGTATATACGGACTGGGCTCTCCCGATGACTATGAGGGGATGATTGTCTCGATCAGACCCGGAATGGAAAAGGGCAGGGATGATATAGTAAAGGAACTCATCGCTATCAGATATGAGCGAAATGATATGGACCTTAACCGCGGATGTTTTCGCGTGAGGGGCGATGTTTTGGAGATCAATCCCGCAGAAAACAGTGAACATATATACAGAGTGGAATTTTTCGGAGACGAGGTTGACAGGATCGTGGTGCTCGATCCCGTTACATATAAAGTAGTTTCGGAGCTAAAGCACCTGTCTGTATTTCCTGCGTCCCACTACGTAGTCTCTCCTGACAAGATGGAAAAGGCGTGTCAGGCCATTGAAGAAGAGGCAAAGGAAAGAGTAGCATACTTTAAGAGCGAGGATAAACTCATTGAGGCCCAGCGTATAGGAGAACGTACGGGATTTGATGTGGAGATGCTGAGGGAAACCGGCGTATGCTCGGGTATCGAGAATTATTCCCGTCATTTAACAGGCCTTAAACCCGGCCAGCCACCCCACTGTCTGATGGATTTCTTTAAGGGGGATTTCCTGATCATCGTTGACGAATCCCATATGACCATCCCTCAGATACGTGCCATGTACGCGGGAGACAGGTCCAGAAAAACAACTCTTGTTGATTACGGATTCAGACTGCCTTCTGCACTTGATAACAGGCCTCTTAATTTTGAGGAGTTTGAACAGCGCATCGATCAGATGCTGTTTGTTTCGGCTACTCCTTCCGTATATGAAAAAGAACATGAACTGTTAAGGGCGGAGCAGATAATCAGGCCGACGGGGCTCCTTGATCCAAAGGTAGAGGTTCATCCGACAAAGGGGCAGATAGATGATCTGATCTCAAATATTAAAAAAGAGACGGATAAAGGCGGCAAGGTCATGGTCACGACCCTCACAAAAAAGATGGCTGAGGACCTGACAGATTATATCGCCGGTGTAGGCATTAGAGTCAAGTATCTTCACTCTGATATAGATACTCTCGAGCGGGGAGAGATTATCAGGGATATGCGACTTGATGTCTTTGATGTACTGGTAGGCATAAACCTCTTAAGAGAGGGACTGGATATCCCCGAGGTCACGCTAGTAGCGATACTCGATGCGGACAAGGAAGGCTTCCTGCGTAGTGAGACTTCCCTCATCCAGACTATAGGACGTGCAGCCAGAAACAGTGAGGGCCATGTCATCATGTATGCCGACAATATGACAGACTCCATGAAAAATGCCCTGAGGGAAACTGAGAGAAGACGTGAGCTTCAGCAGAAATATAATGAAGAAAACGGTATCACGCCCACAACCATAAAGAAGGCGGTCAGAGATCTCATCGCAATCAGTAAAAAGGTTGAGGAGACAAAAGAAGAACTTGATAAAGATCCTGAATCAATGAGTGATAAGGAACTCACAAAGGTAATAGCATCTGTGGAGAAGCAGATGAAGAAAGCTGCAGCAGAGCTTAACTTTGAGGCGGCTATGGAACTGAGAGACAAGCTCATTGAGTTAAAGAAATATTTACATGATAAATAAGAGCACATTAAATGTGCGGGAGAAATAAAATGCCATCAAAGAAAATGAGACCTGCTGAGCAGGTCAAAAGAGACATAATAACCATTAACGGTGCAAGAGAACATAATCTTAAAAACATCGATCTGGAAATACCGAGAAATAAATTTGTCGTAATGACGGGCCTGTCCGGCTCGGGTAAGTCATCACTCGCATTTGATACCATATATGCCGAAGGTCAGCGCAGATATATGGAATCCCTCTCATCATATGCAAGGCAGTTTCTCGGTCAGATGGAAAAGCCTGATGTGGATAAGATAGAAGGACTCAGCCCTGCCATCAGTATCGATCAGAAATCAACAAATAAGAATCCCCGCTCAACCGTCGGAACGGTAACGGAGATATATGATTACTTCAGACTGCTCTATGCAAGAGTCGGTATCCCCCACTGTCCAAACTGCGGCAAAGCCATCATGCGCCAGACAGTCGATCAGATGACCGATCAGATAATGGCACTGCCGGAGGGTATCAAAATCCAGCTCCTATCACCTGTGGTAAGAGGTAAAAAGGGTCGTCACGAAAAACTGCTGGAGCATATTAAAAAAGCAGGATTTGTCCGTGTCATGATCGACGGCAATATGTACGATGTTACGGAAGAAGTGACCCTTGATAAAAATATTAAGCATAATATCGAGATAATAGTGGACCGTCTGGTGATAAAGGAAGGAATAGAAAAAAGACTGGCCGAGTCTATCGAGAGCGCACTGGCTGAATCGGACGGACTGCTGCAGGTTGATGTGATAGGCGGAGACCCCCTTAATTTCAGCCAGAGTTTTTCATGTCCCGACTGTGGCATAAGTATAGATGAGATAGAGCCAAGGAGTTTCTCATTTAACAATCCCTTTGGAGCATGTCCTGTGTGTGCCGGACTTGGTTTTAAGATGGAATTTACAAAAGAAAGGATGATACCTGATCCTTCATTATCGATTAATGAAGGTGCCATACAGGTCATGGGATGGCAGTCTTGCAACCAGGAGGGAAGCTTTACTAATGCACTTCTCCACGCACTGGCAAAGAAATTTAAGTTCTCTCTGGACACTCCTTTTGAAGATCTGCCGGAGAGGATACAGGATATCCTGGTAGAAGGTACGGATGTATCTGTAGATGTCCATTATGTGGGACAGCGTGGTCAGGGAATATACCCGATTGAGTTTGAGGGTCTAAAGAAAAATGTTGAGAGACGGTATCGTGAGACCGGCTCTGAGTATACAAAGGCAGAGTATGAGAAATATATGTCTGTGACTCCCTGTACGGAATGTAAGGGGATGCGTCTTAAAAAGACTTCGCTTGCCGTGACGGTAGGAGATAAAAACATCCATGAGATTACATCACTGCCGATAGGAAAACTGTCGGATTTTATGAATGGACTCAAACTTACACCCCAGCAGCTCCTTATCGGAGAGCGTGTACTTAAGGAGATAAAAGCAAGAGTCAGATTTCTGGTTGAAGTAGGCCTTGATTATCTCGCTTTATCAAGAGGTACAGCGACTTTATCCGGAGGAGAGGCCCAGCGTATCAGACTCGCGACCCAGATAGGATCAGGGCTTGTAGGAGTATGCTATATCCTTGATGAGCCCAGTATAGGTCTCCATCAGAGAGATAATGACAAACTGCTCGGAGCCCTGCGTGGTCTGTGTGACATAGGCAACACGCTGATAGTAGTCGAGCATGATAAAGATACGATGCTCCAGGCCGATTATATAGTGGATATAGGTCCCGGTGCCGGCGAGCACGGCGGCAGGGTAGTCGCCACAGGTACGGCAGATGACATCATGAAAGTAAAGGAATCGATCACAGGTCAGTACTTAAGGGGAGATAAAGCTGTCGAGGTGCCTAAGGTAAGGAGAAAGCCAAAGGGCAAGCTGACCATAGTCGGAGCAGCAGAGAATAATCTTAAGAATATCGATGTGGATATTCCTATAGGCGTATTTACATGTGTGACCGGAGTATCAGGGTCAGGTAAGAGCTCGCTTGTAAATGAGATATTGTATAAAAGCCTTGCCCATACATTAAACAGGGCATATACGAATCCCGGAGCCCATAAGAAAATTAAAGGTGTTGAGCAGCTTGACAAGGTGATCTGTATCGATCAGTCGCCTATAGGCAGGACGCCGAGGTCTAATCCGGCTACATATACGGGTGTATTTGATATGATCAGAGATATCTTTGCCGCTACATCCGATGCCAAGGCAAAGGGATATAAAAAAGGCAGATTCAGCTTTAATGTAAAAGGCGGAAGATGTGAGAACTGCTGCGGTGACGGTATCATAAAGATAGAGATGAACTTCCTCCCCGATGTGTATGTACCATGTGAGGTATGCGGTGGTAAGAGATATAACAGGGAGACCCTTGATGTAAGGTATAAAGGAAAGAATATATTTGAGGTCCTGGATATGACTGTTGAGGAGGCTCTTGAATTTTTCAAAGCAGTACCGTCCATCAGAAACAAGATGCAGACTCTTTATGATGTAGGTCTTTCCTATATTAAATTAGGACAGCCATCTACCCAGCTCTCAGGAGGCGAGGCCCAGCGTATAAAACTGGCCACGGAACTCTCAAAGAAGAGCACGGGCAAGACAATCTATATCCTGGATGAGCCGACAACGGGCCTTCATTTTGATGATGTCAACAAACTGGTATCGATACTTCAAAAGCTTGCTGACGGAGGCAATACGGTTGTGGTCATAGAACACAATCTTGATGTCATAAAAACAGCCGATTATATTATAGATATGGGACCTGAGGGCGGCGACGGCGGAGGTACGGTCATCGCAAAGGGTACACCGGAAGAAGTAGCAAAGGTAAGAGCCTCGTATACGGGAAAATATATTAAGAAGGAGCTTGAATGTTAAAGAATACTCTCGGAAAAATCTACTGTATTATATTCGGAATCGTCTTTATCGTGATGGTCGGGATAATGATAAAGGGCTATATCGACCAGCAGCATGATGATGAGCAGCAGATCGTAAGATATGAAAGCCTGAAATCGGGAGAGGGCAGGACACTGCTGACAGGCGAGATCCTTGAGGAAGATCATGATAAATATATCCGTGATGTCAGAGAAGGGGAGACTACATTTATAAAACTCGCCATATGCTTCGGAGTAGTAGTGGCATTTTTTGTGATCTATTCCATATTAAATACGGTCATCCGGGGCATCGAGGGAGAGCGGGGACCGATGTTTACGATATCAATCGTCTCCACCGTCTCCGCACTTGTGATCATCACAGGTGTAGTGATAGTTGTCATAAAAGTGATCGCCCCTAAATTCAGTGAATACGATCCCGAGAGCGAGGCCTACTCATTTGCCGAGCTTAATCTTACGGACTCCGAGAAAAAGGTTGAGTATGTTGATTCCTATAATGGTGATTCCAGAACCACGGAAGAGCGGATCACATATTATCTGATAGAAGAGAACGGACATAAAACAGAAGTAAACTTTATCCTGTATGGCAGATACGAAGGACCCGGTGTATACTACGCCGGCCGGACATCGGGAGGAAACATATTTTCCCTATATCCGGGTAAGTATTTTGAGCTGGAGAAATGACAGACTAAAGATTAGTGAACTTTTGACCGATAATAGATTTAGGTTGGATGGATTTTCTGTCATACCTTGCGAAATATCCTAAATATTGACAGAAATGTAACAAATCTTACAAAAAATCGTTTGTACCTTTTAGGAGAATTCCTATATTGTAAAGGAGTTGTAGTGGGAAAATCTGAAAGGAAATGATTTTTATGAATAATTCGGATATTGGAATAGACCTTGGAACAGCCAGTATTCTGGTTTATATAAAAGGAAGAGGTGTTGTACTAAAGGAGCCATCAGTTGTTGCTTTTGACAAGGACAGCAACAAGATCAAGGCTATCGGTGAGGACGCCAGACTGATGATCGGTCGTACTCCCGGTAATATAGTAGCAGTCAGACCTCTTAAGAGCGGTGTTATTTCAGATTATACCGTCACAGAGAAGATGATGAAATATTTCATCACCAAAGCTCTGGGCAAGAAATATTTCAGAAAACCCCGTATCGCAGTCTGTGTACCCAGTGGTGTAACTGAAGTAGAGAAAAAGGCAGTTGAGGATGCTACATATCAGGCAGGAGCCAGAGAGGTAGCCATCATCGAGGAGCCTATTGCCGCAGCAATCGGTGCAGGTATAGACATCAGTAAGCCCCAGGGTAATATGATCGTCGATATAGGCGGTGGTACAACAGATGTAGCCGTAATATCACTTGGCGGTACTGTAGTCAGTGAATCCATCAAGATAGCCGGCGATGATTTCGACAATGCGATTGTCGTATATATGAGAAAAAAGTACAATCTTCTTATCGGAGAGCGTACTGCAGAAGATATTAAGATAAATATCGGAACAGCTTTTAAGCGTGCAGAAGCCGATTATATGGATGTAAAAGGTCGTAATCTCGTAACGGGACTCCCTGAGACCATAAAGGTTTCATCGGATGAGACCCAGGAAGCCCTTAAAGAGACTACATCCCAGATACTGGATACTATCTGTCATGTCCTTGAAAAGACTCCTCCGGAGCTTGCAGGAGATATCGTAGACAGAGGTATAGTTCTGACAGGAGGCGGTGCGATGCTCCGCGGACTCGAGGAACTGATCGAGGAGAGGACACATATCAACACCATGACGGCTGACGAACCTATGACATGCGTGGCTATAGGTACGGGACATTATATCGAATTCCTTGCAGGAGAGAGAGGATAGCTGTCACTGGCGGGGAGTTCATAAAGGAGGACATTTATGGTAAAAGGTCTTTACACGGCATATACAGGTATGCTGAATGAACAGAACCGCATGGATGTACTTACCAACAACCTGGCAAATGCCGATACTATCGGATTCAAAAAGGAGGGAGCCACCTCCCAGTCATTTGACTCGATGTTGGTTGATAAGATCAAGGATGATTCTATTCCGGCAAATTTCGCCCAGCGTATAGGCAGGGCAAATCCCGGTGTCAAAATAGGAGAAGGATATACCGATTATTCACAGGGATCCTTCCAGATCACAGACAATACCTATGATTTCGCCCTCGGAGGCAAAGGTTTTTTCGCAATTGAATATACCAATAAATCAGGGGAAACATCGACTCTTTATACAAGAGACGGTAATTTCAGTGTTAATACAGACGGATTTTTAGTCACCCAGGACGGTGATTATGTCCTCGGTACAAACGGAGGATATATAAAGCTTGATCCCAATGCTGAAGTAGTTGTCGACAAAGACGGCAGCATCACCCAGAACGGCACAAAAGTAGCCACGATCAGGATTACCGATTTTGAGGATTATAATTATTTGGAGCATTTTGGTGAAAACTATTATGTTCCGGTGGACGGAGCCACCGCTTTTGATGCAAGAGACTGTCAGGTGTTCCAGGGATACCTTGAGACATCCAATGTCAGCATCGTGTCAGAGATGGTTGAGATGATTTCTGTTTCCCGTCAGTATGAATCAAACCAGAAGGTGATACAGACAATTGATTCATCACTTGACATAGCAGCCAACCAGCTCGGTAAGGTTTAATCGTTTATGACAGATAAGGAGGTTTCCGTATGGTAAGATCACTTTGGTCCGCAGCAACAGGCATGAAGTCTCAGCAGACAGCTGTGGATACTATTTCAAACAACATTTCAAATATCAATACTGCAGGTTACAAGACCAGCCAGAATGAGTTCAAATCCCTGTTGTATCAGGAACTCCAGACCAGGACCACATCGGCAAACGGAGAAGAAAAGCCTATTAATTCCCAGGTGGGACTCGGTGTGCGCAACTCATCGATCACTACGATCTTTACTCAGGGATCATTTTATGAATCAACAAACAACTTTGCTTTCGCAATAAGCGGTGAAGGTTTCTTTGGTATAAAAGGTGCCGACGGCAATACATATTATACTCGTAACGGTAATTTTCAGATTGCCATCCAGAAAAACGGACTGGCACTCACTACCACGGAAGGTGAGCCTGTACTTGATACCAAGGGCAAACCCATCACATTCAAGTCGGATCTGACAGCCAGCGAGATTACAGCATCGTCTGACGGTGAACTTTTCTATACAGATGAGACGGGCAATCCCAAGTCACTTGGTATGACTATCGGTCTCTGGCAGTTTAACAATCCCAGCGGACTTGAAAAGCATGATGCCAGCCTCTATGAGGTGACGGCAGCCAGCGGCAATGCCATTAACGAATCTACTTCAAAGAATGTCACAAAGAGTAAGATAGCCCAGGGATATATAGAGGGATCGAATGTCCAGCTCGCTGATGAGATGGTTAACCTCATCGTGGCCCAGCGTGCATATGAGGCAAACTCAAAAGCTATCACTACATCTGATGAGATGATGGAGCAGGCCAATCAGTTAAAGAGATAATAAAGGGTAAGAGTGCATAATCATGGATATGATGAATATTTCTTCACTTTCACAATATGCATCCGACATAGCATCAAACAAGGCAACGGATGAACTTAAAAATAAAGCATCGGCAGCTCAGACTGATGATGAGCTTTTGTCTGCCTGCAAGGAATTTGAGAGTTATCTCTGGGAGCAGGTCCTTAATTCGATGAAAAAGACTGCAGATGTCTTTAAAGATAAAGAGGAGAGCAATTCCCAGATGGTAGATTACTTTATGGACAGTGCGGTGAGCAAGGTCGCATCTGATATGACTGAGCAGACTAGCACCTCAAAGAACTCTCTTGCCATGCAGATGTATGAGCAGATGAAGAGGACCAATACCATCGACATTGAGAAACTTTTTGCCGAAAACGATTCGGAGAATTAATTTAATTATCTGATTTATGTGTTTACCGGTCTGTATCCAAAGTGATGCAGACCGTTTTATGTAGTTTAAGTAAAGAAAAAAAGGATTTTTATGGATACAGTAACCGGATATATCGATCATATCGGAGTTCACAAGGAGGATACGGGATTTACCGTCATGACAGTAAAGACAGATGACGGACCTGTAGTCTGCGTCGGCGTGATGAGAGGGTTTGGAGAAGGAGAATCCGTCGAGGTAGAGGGCGATTTTGTCGTACATCCCATTTATAACAGGCAGTTAAAGATAAAGTCGATTAAATCACTTCCGCCTGAAAATAAGATAGCTGTGATGCGATATCTCGGGAGCGGTGCGATAAAGGGAATCGGAGAAGCCCTGGCAAAGAGGATAGTCCAGACTTTCGGAGACGATACTTTCAGGATAGCGACAGACGAACCTGAGAGACTGGCAGAGGTAAAGGGTATATCGATAAAAAAAGCTTATGACATAGGCGCTCAGCTTGAAGCTAAGAGAGATGTGAGAGATATCATGATGTATCTCGAGCAGCTCGGAATATCAACGGGCATGTCCAATAAAATATATCAAAAGTACGGGCAAAGGACGAGAAAGATAATAGAAGAGAATCCGTACAAACTGGTTGAGGACATAAGCGGTATAGGATTTAAGTATGCAGATGATATAGCCGCAAAGGCCGGTATAGGTATGAGCAGCGAATACCGTACAAGATGCGGAATCGTTCATGTACTGCTGCAGGCTGCAGTGGACGGCAACTGCTTTTATCCCATGGACAAACTTGTTGACAGAGCCATGCAGCTTCTCGGAGTAGACAGTGGATTAATAGAAAATCAGATAGAAGCACTCATTATAGACAGCAGGATAAAGGCAGTCAGACATGATGACTACACGGCGATATACCTGATGTCATATTATCGCGAAGAGAAAAGAGTGGCCAGAAAACTTGCGGAACTCATGGAGTCATATGATGATCCGTTTGAAAATGAGAGCAACGATTACATACTGGCTAAGATCAGGGAGGCCGAGGACAACGTGCGGATCAGACTCGACGATACCCAGAGGAGGGCTGTCCTTGACTGTATGAGAAACGGCGTTTTTTTGCTGACAGGTGGTCCGGGAACGGGGAAGACCACTATCATAAAGGTCATACTGGCGATGCTCACCATGCAGGGAACAGAGTTCTATCTGGCAGCGCCTACGGGCAGGGCAGCAAAGCGCATGGAGGAAGCTACAGGATATGAGGCAAAGACCATCCACAGACTCCTTGAGGTAAACGGCCATGTGGAAGAATCCGGTGCTGACAGTTATTTTGAGAGAAATGAAGATAATCCCATAGAAGCCGATGCTGTCATAGTTGATGAGATGAGTATGGTAGATATTCATCTTTTTCACGGGCTCATCAGCGCTACGATTCCCGGTATGAAGCTGATACTGGTAGGCGACTGTGACCAGTTGCCGTCTGTTGGCCCGGGCCAGGTTCTGAATGATCTGATAAAGAGTAAGTGTATACCGTCTCTATGCCTTGAAAAAATTTACAGGCAGGATGAAAACGGACATATCATAAACTATGCTCATATGGTAAAAAACGGAGAAGTCATAGATTTTTCAAAAAAATACAGGGACTTCTTTCTGCTTGAAAAGGACAGGCCGGAAGTGATAACCGATTATGCGGAAAAGCTGATAACCGACAACGTGCCCAGGGAGTTTAATATTGACCCCATGGATATCCAGGTTTTGACACCGATGAAAAAAGGACTTCTCGGTACAATAGAACTTAACAGACAGCTACAGTTTCGCATGAATCCTCCGTCAGGGGACAAGAGAGAAATAGTCTTTGGCGATACCGTCTTTAGAACCGGCGACAAAGTGATGCAGACAAAAAACAATTATGAGCTTGAGTGGGAGATAATCGGTAACTACAACATTCCAAAAGAAAAAGGGGCCGGAGTATTTAACGGCGATGTAGGGATAGTTAAGGAAATCAACAATTTTACAAAAGAACTCACTGTCAGGTTTGATGACGAGAGAAGAGTGATTTACTCATATGAGAATCTGGAGGAGTTGGAACTGGCATACGCCATAACGATCCACAAATCCCAGGGAAGCGAGTACCCCGTCATAGTGATCCCGATTTTGTCGGGACCGGAGGTGCTCCTCACCAGAAATCTGCTCTATACAGGTATCACAAGAGCCAGGGAATGTGTGATAATGATAGGCAGCAGCAGGGCAGTGGAAGCCATGATTAAAAATGATATGATACAGTACAGATATACGTCACTGGATGAGTGCATGATCGAAAGGATGGGACAGTAATAAAAGTGGTATTTGGGGGGATAATTGAAAGCATAAAGGAACTTCTGTATCCGAGAAGGTGTGTCGTATGTGACAGGCCGCCGGGGTATGGTAAGATGATATGCCCGGGATGCATCGGAAAAATAAGAGTGGTCAGGGGCCCGGTGTGCTGCAAATGCGGAAAACCGTTAAGGGATGAGAACGAGGAACTCTGCAAAGACTGTAAGAGAACAAAACACTTTTTCACCCTTGGCAGATCGGTTTATGAGTATAAAAGCATCAGAAAGTCTGTATACCGGTTTAAGTACAGTGGCAGGAGCGAGTATGCAGATTATTTCGGAAAAGCCATGGCTCACTATCTAGGGGATACAATAAGAGAGTGGAATCCCGATGCTATCATACCCGTACCGCTCCACAAAAAGAGGATGGCAAAAAGAGGTTACAATCAGAGCGCTCTGCTGGCATCGGGACTTGCCCGTGAACTTGGTATTCCGTTTATGGAAAACTTGGTGAAACGGACAAAAAATACGATTCCGATGAAGGAACTTGACGCCCATCAGAGGCAAATAAATCTCAAAAATGCTTTTATTGTGGCCCCTAATGATGTAAAATTAGATACAATAGTAGTAGTAGACGATATTTATACTACAGGAAGTACAATAGACGCCGTTGCCGCTGTGCTGAAGGATGCAGGGGCAAGGGATGTTTATTTTGTCTGTTTATCGTCCGGGGCCTCCACGTGAGGTAAATGTAAAAAGGGAGTTACTGTTATGGGTATAATTAACTGTAAAAAATGCGGAAAGATGTTTAATTACATTACGGGCAACAAAATCTGCCCCGCATGTAAGGAGGAACAGGAAGCTGTATTCCAGAGAGTCAAAAAGTTTGTCCAGGACAACAAGAAGGCCAGCATGGATGAAATATGCGCAGAGTGTGAGGTAGAACCGAAACTTGTAAAGCAGTGGATCCGTGAAGAGAGACTCTTTTTTGCAGATGATTCACCTGTGAAGATTAGCTGTGAGAGATGCGGATGTCAGATATCTTCCGGAAGATATTGTGATAAATGCAAAAAGGAAGCGGCAGGAAACTTTGAGAATCTGATTAATGCCAACAGACCAAAAACGGGCAGCTTAGGTCAGACAGATGCCAGAAACGGTATAAGAATGCATACCAGGGATGATGCATAGTCAAAGGGAAATAAATGTTAAGTGAACAGAGAATAAAGCTTATGACCAAACTGTCGTCATATGAAGCCGGTGAAGGCCGGAAAAATATGGCTGTAGGCAGTTATTTCAGAGGCGATTATATCGGCAAAGAGGTCATTAAGTCTTTTATATACGGAACAATTGCATACTGCATCATGTTTGCCGTATATGTTGCATATGATTTTGATATCTTCATGCAGGATATATACAAAATGGACCTGATCGAGTTTGGAAAGAACGTCGGCATACTGTACGCAAAGCTCATTGTGGCATACATGCTGGCAACATACCTTGTATATCATATCAGGTACAAACATGCGAGGAGAGGGCTCAGGATTTATTACAACAATCTGAGACGTCTTTCAGTCATGTATCGAAATGAGACTCCGGAGGAGCCTGAAAAGTCAAAAAGACTTAAGAATAAAAATTAAGGTTTAAGGTTGATACCTAAATGGAACAGTACAGAGATAAACTTCTGGAAATCAGAGAATATATAAAGATATTCATCGGAAAATACGAAAGCTATGTAAAGCCTGCGGGCAAATTCATTCTTGCTTTTATCACATTTAAACTTATAAGCGGAAGTGTGGGATACGCTTCACGTCTTGGCAATGTTGCGATCATATTAATCATATCGCTCCTTGCCTCATTTTTGCCGATTAATTTCATACCGGTTCTTGCCGCAGTTTATGTCCTTTTAAATCTTTACGCTCTTTCTCTTGAGAGTGCGGGAGTGGTAGCGGTGATACTGCTTGTGCTTTTCCTTATTTATTACAGATTTACGCCAAAGGATGCTATACTGACAGTCCTTACTCCGGTGCTGTATGTTTTTAAAATACCTTATGCAATGCCTCTTGTGGCAGGCCTTGTGGCTCCGCCCACTGCAATGTTTTCAACAGGATGCGGTGTGATCATGTATTACATACTGAAATTTTTTAAGGATAATAAAGAGGCTATTCAGGCGATGACAGACGGGGAGATTTTAGACCGCTTTAAATTCGTACTTGCCGGAATATTATTTAATAAAGAGATGTATGTTGCTGCACTGGCATTTGCCATAACCATAGCTGTGGTCAGTATTGTCAGAAAGCTTGATGTCGACCATGCGTGGACTATCGCAATCATTTCAGGTACTCTCGTTGATATCCTTGTGATTCTTTTGGGAGATTTAAAGCTTGGAACATATATTTCGGTGGGTACACTGCTTTTGTCAAGCGTAGTAGGTGTCATAGCCGCCTACATCACAAAGCTGTTTCTGTTTAATCTTGATTACAGCAGGACAGAAAAAGTCCAGTTTGAAGATGATGAATATTACTATTATGTAAAGGCAGTACCCAAAAATCTGTTTGATATAAAAACAGGCAGACGGGTGGTAGCCGGAGAGAGTGACGGCCCTCAGAAAAAAAGGCAGAGAGCAAAGACTGCCGAGGATATGGGACGTTCGCGCAGATACGAGGAAGACGATGACATGAGCGGTCTTGAGAGAGCGGCAGCCGAGAAAGCCAGACGTTCAAGAACTCAGGGACGCAATAATTGATCAAACTGGTGCATTTGTATAAATATCAAAGACAGGGGGAAAGATTTTAATTAAATGGGTGAAGGTGTAAGCGAATTTATAGATGAATATCTTACAGCCATCCGTATGCCCAGCATACGTGTCACCGATGTAATAGAAATTCTGATTATATCTGTTATACTATATTATTTAATGGTCTGGATCCGAAAGACGAGAGCATGGTCCCTGTTAAAGGGCGTGATAGTAGTCCTCGGATTTCTTTTGATTGCGGCTATTTTCAACATGACTACGATCCTCTGGATAGCAAAAGAATGTCTCTCAATTGCGGCAGTTGCGGTAGTTGTTGTACTTCAGCCCGAAATGCGCCGGGCCCTTGAATCCCTGGGTAAGAAAAATATCTTTTCATCATTCCTTATATCGGATAATGGTGTTTCCGGCAGATATTCTGACAAGACCATAGAGGAGATAGTAAAAGCATCATTTTCAATGGGCAGGGAAAAAACAGGTGCTCTCATGGTGTTTGAGAGAAATGACTCCCTTGAAGATTATGAAAAGACAGGTATAGCAATTGATGCGGCCATATCAAGTCAGCTCCTCATTAATATATTTGAGCACAATACGCCTCTTCACGATGGAGCAGTCGTACTCAGAAAAGACAGGATTGTATCTGCTACATGTTATCTGCCTCTTTCAGACAACAGAGACTTAAGCAAGGCTCTCGGTACGAGACACAGGGCAGGTGTAGGTATATCTGAAGTTACGGATTCCCTTACGGTTATAGTATCTGAGGAGAGCGGCAAGGTATCTGTGGCATACGGAGGAGAACTGTTTAACGGTCTGACCCAGGAAGGTCTCAGGGAAAAGCTTGAACTTATACAGGACAAACCTGTTGAAGAAACAAAGAGAAGTATCAGTTCCATTATCAAGAGAAAATCGGAGACAGAGAAGAATAAGCAATGAAGGACCTGCTTACAAAAAACATTGGATTAAAATTACTGGCATTTTTAATCGCCTTCATATTGTGGCTTGTAGTCGTTAACTATGACGATCCCGTTATGTCCACGACATTCAGCGGTATCGTGGTGGATATTCAGAATGTTGAGAGTCTGACTGATATAGGCAAGGTTTACGAGGTTAAAAACGGCAGCAATATCATATCGGTAACCGTTACCGGCAAGAGATCTGTTGTCGAGTCGATCAGCAAGGAAAATATAGTTGCCACAGCGGACCTGACCAAGATGTCAATCATGGATACCGTGGAGATACAGCTTTCGACAAATAAGAATTTCAGTCAGCTTGACTCGATTAAATCCGACAGCAATTCCGTGGAGCTGTCCATCGAAAATTTAAGTACCATAAACCTGCCGGCTACGGTTGTGGTAGACGGAACTCCCGCTGAAGGATATATGCTAGGCGATGTGACGACCAACCAGAATACCGTGAGAGTATCGGGACCTGAGTCCCTTGTGTCAAAAATCACTCAGGCAGTATGCAATGTATCAGTTGAAGGAAGACTGACCGATATAGTTACCACAGCCGATATTGAACTCCTTGATGAAAACGGTATCAGGGTTGAGGGTAACAATCTGACGACAAATATAAAGAGTCTTAATGTGACAGCAAACATTCTGGCTGTAAAGGCTGTTGATATCGTATATAGTTACAGCGGTGTACCTGCAGACGGTTATGTGGTCAGCGGAGATATATCCGGTGACAAGAATGCTGTTTACATAGCAGGTAAAAATACGGTGATTGAAGGCATGTCTTTCCTGTCAGTGCCTGCATCAGCAATCAACGTGGATGGAAAAGACGAATCATACACAACTGTTGTGGATCTGACAAAATGTCTGCCTGACGGAGTTATCTTTGCAGATGAAAACTTTGACGGAAAAGTGGTTGTCAGTGTCGATATTGAAAAGACCATAAAGAAAATGTTTAATGTTCCTGCGGAAAATATCGCCTTTTACGGAACCAGAAATGAAGAGGCCATGCTATGTGATGCTGCGGGAGAGGAACTCACTACATTTACAGTGGCTCTGATAGGACTCAGTGATTCGTTTACCGGAATCACGGCAGCAGATATTAAGGGATATATCAATATAGATGACTATATGGATATGGCAGATATAAATGAAATCAAGGACGGCATATATTCCATGGATGTATCATTCAGTCTCCCTGCGGGACTGACTCTGGAAAATGATGTCCAGCTCAGTGTACAGATAAGCGAAGAAGAATAAATATTTGGAGGTGCTAAAATGGCCAGGTTATTTGGTACAGACGGGGTGAGAGGAGTTGCAAATGAGGAACTGACTCCGCTGCTCGCCATGCAGCTCGGACAGGCCGGAGCGACAGTATTAACAAAACAGAGAGCCCACAAGCCTACCATCATGGTCGGATGCGATACACGTATTTCGGGAGACATGCTTGCCAATGCCCTGATGGCGGGAGTATGTTCTGTGGGAGCCAATGCAGTATATGTCGGGGTGGTACCTACACCGGCAGTTGCATATCTGACAAGGCGATACAGAGTAGATGCGGGAGTTGTGATCTCGGCATCCCATAACCCTGTTGAATTTAACGGTATAAAATTCTTTGACGGAGACGGATACAAGCTTCCCGATGAGATGGAAGACGAGATAGAGGCATACATTAAAAATGACATGAAGGGAATCAAGTTTGTAACAGGTTCCCGTGTCGGAAAGATCAAGTATAGGAGCGATGCCAGAGAGGAATATATCAACCACTCATTAAAGGCTGTTCCCGTGGAACTGGACGGACTCAAGGTTGTGGTTGACTGCGCAGAAGGTGCATCATATTACACATCTGTCGAGACGTTAAAAGAACTCGGCGCTAATGTGATCGCAATCCACAACAATCCTGACGGCACAAATATCAATGCAAACTGTGGCTCCACCCACATGGAGGAGCTGATGGCCAGAGTAGTTGCAGAAAAGGCTGACCTTGGTCTTGCATTTGACGGCGATGCCGACAGACTTCTGGCAGTTGATGAAAACGGTAAGAAAGTCGACGGCGACCAGATAATGGCAATAGTCGGCAATTTTATGAAGGAACAGGGTACGCTTAAAAACAACAAGATTGTTGTGACTGTTATGAGCAACCTGGGCTTTTCACTGATGGCAAAAGAAAAGGGAATAGATATAGAGCAGACAAAAGTAGGCGACAGATATGTTCTTGAGAGAATGAAGGAAATAGGAGCAAATCTGGGAGGAGAACAGTCGGGACATATCATATTCCTGGATGAGAATACTACAGGTGACGGACTTTTGTCGGCACTGCACCTCCTTGAGGTAGTGGTAAAAACAGGAAAGAAACTATCCGAGCTGGCAAAGATCATGGAAGTCCTGCCTCAGGCCCTGGTAAATGCCAAGGTTCCCAATCATAAAAAGGACAGCTATATGGACTATCCGGAGATTGCGGAAGCCATTGACACCCTGACAAAGAAATTTGACGGGGAAGGCAGAGTGCTCATACGACCTTCCGGAACAGAGCCCCTTGTCCGTGTCATGATCGAGGGCAAGAATCAGAAGATGATCGAAGAAGAAGCAAAAAAACTGGCAGATTTAATTACAAACAGTGTTTTGTAATAGGTTTGCTTGTGGAATAGGGGTATGATATAATTAACGATGACGCTTAGGGGGTTATGCGTATGGTTAAACAAAGGGTTACAGTAAAAAATCCCACAGGTCTGCATCTGCGTCCTGCAGGGAATCTATGCAAAGAGGCAATGAAGTTCAAATCGCTGGTCACTTTTGTATTCAAGGATAATATCGCGAATGCAAAGAGTGTGCTCAGTGTACTTGGTGCGTGTGTTAAATGCGGAGACGAGATTGAACTTGTCTGTGAGGGCGAAGACGAAGAGGAAGCACTTGCAGGACTTGTCCGGGCGATTGAGGACGGACTTGGAGAGTAAATGATGAGAGCCCGCTTTATTTAAAATAAAGTGGGCTTTATTAATATTTATATGGAGGCTGTTGGATATGTTGAACTACAAGCGTTACCAGAGAAATCCCGTTATGGATTTTCCGGAGAGAACATGGCCGAACAAGGAGATAGAAAAAGCTCCCGTATGGTGCAGCGTGGATTTAAGAGACGGTAATCAGGCACTAATCGACCCTATGGTGGTATCTGAAAAGATTGAGATGTTTGAGTACCTGATAAAGATCGGCTTCAAGGAGATAGAGATCGGTTTCCCTGCAGCAAGCCAGATTGAGTACGACTTTTTAAGAGAACTGATCGACAGAAAGCTCATCCCGGATGATGTAGTGGTCCAGGTCCTCACCCAGTGCAGAGAAGAACTGATTGACAGGACGTTTGAAGCCATAGAGGGATGCTCTCAGGCAATAGTTCATATATACAATTCTACATCAACACTTCAGAGAGATGTGGTATTTGGCAAAGATAAAGAGGCAATCAAGCAGATCGCCATCGACGGTACCAAAATGGTAAAGGAGAGAGCAAAGAATTTCTTAGGAAAGATCATCCTTGAGTATTCTCCGGAAAGCTATACAGGTACAGAGCCTGAATATGCACTTGAAGTATGCGAGGCTGTCCTTGAGACATGGGGTGCATCAAAAGAAAACCCTGTAATCATCAACCTGCCTTCTACGGTAGAGATGACTACTCCCAATGTATTTGCAGACCGTATTGAGTGGACACTTAAAAACTTTAAGAACAGAGAGGCTGTAATACTCAGTGTTCATCCTCACAATGACAGAGGTACAGGCGTTGCTACAGCAGAGCTCGCGCTTCTTGCAGGTGCCGACAGAATAGAGGGTACCCTCTTTGGAAACGGTGAGCGTACAGGTAATGTTGATATCTGCAATATATGCTACAACATGTTCTCCCAGGGTATTGACTGCGGTCTCGATCTCTCAAATGTAAACGAGGCAATAGAACTTTACGAGAGACTCTGCAAGCTGCCCATACATCCGAGACATCCTTATGCCGGCAAACTTGTGTTTACTGCTTTCTCCGGATCTCATCAGGATGCCATAAACAAGGGTGTCAAGGCTATGAAAGAGAGAAACAGCGAGATATGGCAGGTACCGTATCTCCCTATAGATCCTGCAGATATAGGCAGGGAGTACGAGCCTATCGTTCGTATCAACTCCCAGTCAGGCAAGGGCGGAGTTGCCTTTGTGATGGATACATATTTCGGATTTAAGCTTCCCAAGGGAATGCAGAGAGAATTTGCCGATGTTATACAGGCGATATCCGAAAAGCAGGGAGAAGTCTCACCTGATACAATCATGGAAGAGTTCAAAAAAGAATATCTTCAGAAGAAAGAACCATATCACTTTAAGAAACTTAAAGTCGATGATCTTTCGGGCGAGACCGAATCAGAGTACGATACAAGAGTTACGCTCACATATACCTGCAATGATAAGGAAAATACATTTGTGGCAGCCGGAAACGGACCTATTGATGCCGTTAAACTCGGCCTCATCGAGAATCTCGGAATCAAGATCAAGATTCTTGATTATGAGGAGCATGCTCTTCAGAGCGGATCCAATTCCCAGGCAGCAGCATACATTCACATGCTTGATGTTGAGACAGGCAAGACTACATACGGTGTAGGTGTCAGCTCAAACATTACCAGAGCTTCAGTCAGAGCGATGTTCTCTGCTCTTAACAGACTCGGACTTGCAGTACAATAATCAGTAATTAAATTGCGGGGAGATGTTTTTCGGCGTCTCCCCGACTTTATGTGAGAGGATATACATGAAGAAAATAATAGTTACCGGATGTAACGGACAGCTCGGAAGGGCAGTAAACGATTATTATAAAAACAGCACGGAATATGAGCTGGTCAATACAGATACGGCAGAAGGCTTTGATAATCTTGATATCACCGATCTTGAGGGCCTTGATTCGTTCTTTGACAAGGAGCGGCCCTATGCAGTGATAAACTGCGCGGCATTTACAAATGTGGACGCCTGTGAGACCAAAGAGGATATCGCATTTAAGGTAAATGCGATCGGTCCGAGAAATCTCGCTATCGTATCTGAAAAATACGGAGCAAAGCTTGTTCATATATCGACGGATTATGTATTTGAGGGTAATGAGCCGTCTCCCAGAAAAGAGACAGATCCTACAGGCCCTATCGGAGCATACGGCAGGACAAAACTCGCAGGAGAAAATTTTGTAAAGGCTTTCTCAAATCATTACTTTATAATCAGAACAGCCTGGCTCTACGGTGACGGAAAAAATTTTGTCAGAACAATGCTTGGCGCTGCAAAGACAAGGGATGAAGTGAGTGTTGTGTCCGACCAGATCGGCTCGCCCACATCGGCAAAAGAACTTGCAAAAGCAATAGGTGTGCTTGTACCTACCGAAAATTACGGAACGTTCCACGGTACATGTGAGGGTGTATGCAGCTGGGCAGAGTTTACTGAGGAGATTTACAGACTCGCCGGAGTAAAGACCAGGGTTAAGCATATCACATCGGATCAGTATCCCTCTCCAACAAAGAGACCGGCGTACTCTGTTCTGGATAATTACATGTTCAGACAAACCACGGATTTTGAGTTTGCCGATTGGAAAGATGCAATCAGAGAATATTTGGAGTCGGAGAAATGAGTTTTTTTGAAGGATTGGTAACAAATGTGCCACTTATATGTGCCGCTGTGAGCTGGCTGCTGGCACAGATTATAAAGACAATACTACACCTGATTGTCACAAGGAAATTTGATGCTGAGAGACTGATAGGAACAGGGGGCATGCCCAGTTCACACTCTGCTACAGTCAGCAGTCTTGCAACTGCAATAGCTGTTAATTACGGGAGTGATTCGGGATATTTTGCCATAGCTCTCATACTTGCCATAGTTGTAATGTATGATGCTCTCGGGGTCAGACGTGAGACAGGCAAGCAGGCAGTCGTCATCAATGAGATGATTGAGATGTTTAACGATATGGGAAAGCCGATGAGTGCAGAGGAAAAGCTCAAAATATTTGTTGGTCATACCCCTATGCAGGTCTTTGCGGGATGCATATTCGGTATGATGATAGCATTCATTGTCTGCGGGATAATTTAAAACAGGATTATTTAATTGTATGGCATTTATAGTTCCGATATTCATGCTTTCAATCGCATATTTTACCGGACTTACGGTTATGAAATTATTTTGTGACGATAAGACATCGATTATCGAGACATGTCTTGTCGGCACTTTTTTTCTTATGATTATTTCACAGACAACAGTTCTGATATGTTATTACTTGGGATTTTCTTTCGGGACGTATGTCAGAATACTGTGTATGGTAATGATCCTGCTGCTCATTCTTTCGCTGTTTATATGTCAGAAAGAAATCCTGTATCACATCAGGATCAGAAAGAAAGTCAACAAAAACGCAGTTGCGATCATCGTGTTTATGGGGGCAATTGAATTTCTGGCACTTATTTTGCTTATGCCTGACGTGGCAGGCGATTTTACCGCCGATTCGGTAAATACACTGCTTGCGACAAATACAATATTTGGATATGACTACCTGACAGGATTTCCTCTTTCAGGGGAGCCCACTTTAAAAATGCAACTGGACGGACTGCCGTTTCTGTACGGTGCCATGGCAAGAGTGTTTCATACAAAAGGTATCAGTATTGTTTATGACTGCGCTCCCATATGGGCGATGTCACTCTGTCTCATGGTATACGGCCTGTGGGCAGGAGCACTTTACGGCAGGGGCAACAATGAAGAGTTAAAACGGGCTATCTTTGTAGCGGGTGTATGTGCCGTCAGCCTTTGCGGAGCCTTCTCGGCAAAGAGTCTGTTTTATTACCAGACATTTGAGGGATTCAGGGGAGAGCCCATATGCGACGGAATAATAGTACCGTTTTGCCTGTATGAATTATTTGAACTGTATCGAAATAAAAAGTGGCAGTCAGTAGTTTATATTGTAGCTGCAGTACTGGCGGCGATGCTGGTAACTACCCCTGCAAAGGGACTTGTGCCGTGTGCAATCATCATCACAGCGGGAACTCTTGTTGCAGCAGGATACAGACTCAGGAGGTACGTAAAATGTCTGCAGCATTAAGCGGAATGCAGTCGGCTCTTGAGATGGCAGGCGGAAGTGTCGGATTTACGGCTCTGTTTCTCGCAGGCTTACTGTCTCTCTGGTACGGTAAATATGATGACCGGGAGGAATCGGGATATCTGTTCTGGTATGCGATCATAATGCTTGCCATAGTGATCAACCCGTTTTACCTTTCGTTTATCAGGAGGTTTTCACCGTCCCTTGCTTTTGACAATATATTTTTATGGATTATGCCTACCGTGCCTGTCGTTGTATGCTGCGGTGTCAGGGCAGTCGGATTCCTTGAAAATATGAGAAAAAAAGCAATGTTTGCTGTGGGACTCATCGGCCTCCTCGTCCTTGCCGGAGCCACCTCGTATTCAATGAGTGCGGTATATTTAAAACAGGAATCTGCCCTTGATAATAAAAAACAGGAAGTCCTGGATTACCTTGGAGAATACATGGACAGCAGCAATAAGCAGTCATGTGTAATATGGGGAGAAGATACTATAATGGAGTCTGCAAGAGAGTATGACGGACGTATTCTTCTCGTTTACGGAAAAGATATGTGGATTGATGACTGTTTTGCCCTGACAGGAAATGTTTATGATGACGAGAAATATAATGCCTATCAGATGATTAATGAGGAATCGCCATCGATTTCAATGCTTTATGATGAAGCAAAGATGCTGGGTTGTGATTTCTTTATTCTCTCGACTCAGAGATATACAAAGGCCCTTGAGAGAAAAGAGTTTGAGAAACAGCAGATCATATCCGAACTCCTTTCGAGGAGAAAATACGGACGCTTTTCCAGGGGATTTATCTTTGGTAGTGACGAAGTTTTTTATAAGGATCCCGACCCGGTATATGAGCCCGTGTTTGAGACAAGCGGATTTGTAATATTTGAAGTAACCGAATAATATATTGGAGATTGACTGATGATCAGTATTATTGTACCTGTATATAATGCTGAAAAGTTCATATCGAAGACGATAAAAAGCGTGATAATCCAGACATACAGAGACTGGGAACTTATTTGTGTGGATGACGGATCAACAGATAACAGCCGCAGGGTTATTGAATCTTTCGGAGATAAGAGAATCCGTGTGGTAAATAATGAGAGTGGACAAAAAGGCGCCGCCGGAGCCAGAAATTACGGTGTATCTGTTGCCAAAGGCGAGTATATAGCATTTCTCGATGCAGATGATGTCTGGAGACCGGAAAAACTGAAAAAAACCCTGGATTTTATGATAAAAAAAGGCGCTGCATTTGCTTTTACCGCATATGATTACGGTGATAAAAATGCAAAGTCTCTCGGAAAGACAGTTCATGTCCCTGAGGTAATGCCTTATGAGAAAGCTCTTTCAAGAACAGTGATTTTTACATCTACCGTCATGTTTGATCTGTCGAAAATAACAAAAGAGGAGATCAGGATGCCGTATGTCGCAAGTGAGGATACTGCGACCTGGTGGAATATATTAAGGTCCGGCAGGGTTGCATACGGACTGGATGAGAGCCTAGTAATATACAGGAGGAGCAGAAATACACTCTCCGCAAACAAGCTCAAGGCAATTGTCAGGATATGGAGACTGTACAGACACAGGGAAAATATGGGCTTCCTTAAAAGCCTCTGGCACCTGATTGCGTGGGCATTCATGGCAGTTGCCAGGAGATTATAGGATTTGTTATAATTAACATAACTATGAAAAAACTTGAAACATCCAGAAGAATTATAATAATAATTTCATCAGCCATAAGTCTTGCTTTGCAGGTAGCAGCTTATGGTTTTTTATGGTTTCGCTTTTACAAGGTAATGGTCGCAAAGGAGTTCTGGATCAAGGGTGATATCCTTATGATCAGTATTTACGCAGTTTTACTCCTTTTCTTTTCCCGGATGTACGGAGGCACGAGGATAGGTTACCTTAAGGCATGGGAAGTCTTTTTCTCTGAGATTTTTGCAGTCTTTTGCGTCAATGTGATCACGTATGCGATCATATCCCTTATGTCTGCAAAGCTTGTACCTCCTCAGTATATGCTGATGCTTATGGGCGCCGATATAGTCTGGGCCGGCATATGGACAGCGTCGACAAACGGTCTTTACAGTATGCTCTTTCCTCCAAGGGATATGCTCCTGGTATCCGGAAACAGATCAAATGAAGACATCCTGGCAAAATTTGCATCAAGACCTGATAAATACAACATCTGCAAATGTATCAATATCAGCGAGGGCGTTGATGCTGTCATAGAGGAGTTTAAAGAGAGATATGATGCCATGGTTATCTGGGATATACCGATGGCCGAGAGAAATAAGCTGTTAAAGTACTGCTACGGAAACGGAGTCAGGGTATATCTGATGCCTAAAATACCCGATGTGCTTATAAAAGGTATGACGGAGATGCATATATTTGATACTCCCATGTACTTAACGAGGGAATACTCTCTGACCATAGAGCAGAGAATAGGCAAGAGATGTATGGATCTGATATGCAGTATACTCCTTATGATAATTGCATCGCCGTTTATGCTGCTCACCGCGATTGCAATCAAACTGTATGACGGCGGACCTGTTTTTTACAAGCAGGTAAGATGTACCGAAGGTGCAAAGCAGTTTAAAATACTTAAATTCAGATCGATGAAAGTCGATGCGGAAAAAGACGGCAAGGCAAGACTTGCATCAAAGAATGACAGCAGGATTACTCCTATCGGTAGATTTATCAGGGCGACCCGTATAGATGAACTTCCCCAGCTTCTGAATATCCTTAAGGGTGATATGTCTTTTATAGGTCCGAGACCTGAGAGACCTGAGATAATCGAGCAGTATATGGAAGAGATGCCGGAGTTTATGTTCAGAATGAAGGTAAAGGCAGGACTCGCCGGATATGCCCAGGTGTACGGCAAATACAATACAACGCCTTATGACAAACTGAAACTTGACCTGGCATATATTGAGAATTACTCAATCTGGCTGGATCTGAAACTCCTGCTGCTCACGTTAAAGGTGGTTTTAAAGCCTGAGAGTACGGAAGGTGTAGACCAGTCCCAGACGACAGCCCTTAAAAATCACAGTAAATCTGATACAGGGGATAATGATAAAAAGAATGAGTGAGATAACCGATCTTAAAAGATTTTGCATACTGAATAAAAAAAGATGGTATCTGATTCCGGTGCTGGCGATTGCAGGAGCAGTGCTTTTCGGCGGTATATATTTTCTTGTGATGACATTAAATGCCGGTGATACGGTTTACCGATGCAAGGCCTTTTATTATATTACCTTTGACGAAAAAGAAGATGAGACAGTCACTCATTATTACAATTCATATACCTGGAATGATGTCCTTGACTGTGATCTGATAGCAGGCAGGGTTGCCGAAAATCTCGGAATGGAAAAGCAGTATATAGCAGATGTTTCAAGTGTTCCGGGACTCAGTGATGTCAGGTTTTTCTGGGTTTATGTGGATACTGCAGATAAAGAAGAGTCTTTAAAAATACAGAATGCTTTTGCAGATGTGCTCCCGGAGTTTGCTTCCATTACACCCGGATTTGATTCAATAGTTTTATGGGATGCTCCGGCAGTGGTTTCCGTGACGGAAGATTTCGTTACCGGCAGAGTGACCGTATTTGGCGGATGCGTTGGACTTCTGACAGGAATACTTCTCGTGATGTTTTTGAGTGCATCAGATGACCGCGTATATGTTATGGGTGATGTCAGAAAATATATCGGCACAGACACTGCGGCGGTTATTTTTACTGACGGATCGGTTTATACAAAGCCGCTTCTTGATCAGGATGATAAAAAATATGTCTATGACAGGACAGGACAGTATAAATCAGATTATTACATTGACAATCTTTCAAAAGCAGTGAAAAAAGGTCAGGTAAATGTGGCTGATAAAACTGATGTAAACGGTATTGAAGACAAAAAAGCAATAATGCTGGTACCTGTCAGGATGGGTGATTCGGGACATAGTCTGACCCTCGTTGGAGATGAATTAGCTACTCTTGGATTTGAGAATATATATGCATTAATATGTGATGCTGATAAAAAGATGTATGAGCATTATTACGGAAAAAGTATTTCGGATAAAAGCTGATTATTGACCGGGTAATATCAAGATGAAACTGCAACTGCTGGTATCGGCGATGAACAAGGACGCCGAAAGCCTCATAAATACAATGGGAATAAGGACTGACGCCGTAATAATCAACCAGTGTGATAAATATGATGTCAGAGTCTTTGAAGATAGTGATAAAAAGATAGAGTACTACGACATGAATGAGCGCGGTGTCGGAAGAAGCAGAAATAGCGCGGTGCTCAAATCATCGGGAGACATACTGCTGTTTTCAGATGAGGATATTGTATATGAAAAGGATTATGAGAAAAGAGTAATAAAGGCCTTTGAAGATAATAAAGATGCCAATATGCTCATTTTTAATATAGAAGTTGATGAGTCCAGAAGGACATATCATATTGATAAAAAAACGAAGGTCGGACCGTTTAACTGCGGAAGATATCCCACATACAGCATGGCTGTAAAGAGAGATGTCCTTTTAAAGAAAGGAATCATGTTTTCACTCCTTTTCGGAGGAGGTGCACCCTACAGTGCCGGTGAAGACAGTCTGTTTGTAATGGACTGCGTCAGGTCAGGAATGAAGATATATGCTCTCCCGGTGACGATAGGCAGGGAAATATTAAGACCATCAACATGGTTTAACGGATATACGGAAAAGTTTTTTTATGACAGAGGAGTATTATTTGCCCACCTTTATGGCAGGGCAGCCGGGTTAATGGCAGCCAGGTACATACTCGTAAAAAAGAAAGTCATGTGCAGGGAGATAAAACCCCGTGATGCTTATCTCCTGATCAAAAAAGGAATAAAAGACGGAAGATAAAGATGTCCGGAATGATCTTTTACAGCTTCTTTGTGTTAATGACTGTTGCGGTAGCATACAGAATCAAGGGAGTAAAACAGTCAACATCATACGGAAGAGATTATGGAAATAATCAGGGACTGGTGAGCACCATTTGTTTTTGTGGCCTGTTCCTGCTTCTTTTTTTGCTATCGTCAATGCGTCATATGACAGGTCATGATTATTCTACATACATTGACAGGGCTCATGATATTGCCCATGAGAGCTACGGTGTGACTGAATGGGGGTTCAACCTCCTGGTGATTTTTGTTTACGGTGTTTGTAACTGTGAAAATTATATTCTCCTGTTTTCAGTCATTGCAGCTGGGATGATCTTTTTTTTCCTGAAGGGGATGTACGTTCAGAGCAGGGATTTTGTATTTACCTTTTTTCTGTATATGGCATTTGGTCTGTATTTTCAGAGTTTTTCAACTGTCAGATATTACCTGGCCATGTCTGTAGTTTTTTTCTCTCTCACATTCTGGAAGAAAAAGCATTACATAAAAGGTGTTTTATTTATACTTGCGGCGTCTCTTTTCCATAAATCGGCACTTGTGGCAATTCCTATTTATTTCCTGGCAGGGATTAAATGGAAGAAAGTACATGTCATCATACTGACTGTTTTAGCTTCAACCGGAGTCATTTTTAATGATTTTTATCTGAAGATCATGCTGCGGCTTTATCCGTCTTATGTGGTGAGCGGTGAGTATGAAGGCACCGGTGGTTTCAGTATAATTAACGTGTTACGTTCCCTGGCAGTTGTGATACTCGGATTGTATTTCTGGAAGGAATCGGTAAAAGATAATAAAGAATACGGCGAGGAAAACAGATTTTATTTTTACCTTAATTATGCGTCACTGTTATACTTTGCTTTCTTTTCATTTGTGCCCTATGGTTCAAGGATCGGATATTATATGAGTATCAGTCAGATACTTTATCTGCCTTCGATTATTGAAGATATAAAAGATAAAAAGAAAAAAAAAATTGTAAAACTGGCGGTTATCGGGGCTGCCGTATTGTATCTTGGTATATATCTGATAAAGGCAGATGATCCGGGAGTTGCGGTACTGCCGTACAGATCGTGGCTTTTTGAAAATGTAACTTTTTTTAGGGATGTCTGAAAAGGGGAGAGTAGAATGCGTTTTTCCATAATAGTTGTAACGCTAAACGCGGGAGATGAGCTTTTTAATACAGTAGAGAGCTGTATGAATCAGACTTTTACGGACAGAGAGATTATCATTAAGGACGGAATGTCATCTGATGATTCTCTTGACAGAGTAAGGGCACTCCAGTCAGATAATGTAAAGATCATCTCAGAACCGGATCTGTCTATTTATGACGGTATGAACAGGGCGATTAAAGACGCAAAGGGAGACTATCTCATATTTATGAATGCAGGGGATTCCTTTGCAGATGAAAAAGTTTTGGCCCATGCAGCAAAACACATGATAAAGCATACGTCCGATATCTACTACGGAAATATGTACCGGAAGGGCAGCAATACTCTTATCTCATATCCGGATCGGCTGACAGAGTTTGGACTGTACAGAAATGTTCCATGCCATCAGGTGTGCTTCTACAGCAGGAGACTGTTTGAAAAGAAGGGATATGATCTTAAATATCCGATAAGAGCCGATTATGAACACTTCTTAAGATCAGTTTATGAATATAAAGCACCGCTCAGCCATATGGATATCCCCGTATGTATATATGAGGGTAAAGGCTTTTCAGAGAGAAAAGACAATCGTGCAAAATCCGCAGAGGAACATAAAATAATCACTTCAAGATATATGGGTAAACGGACACTGATATACAGGGCTGTAATGATTATCACTCTCCAGCCGGTCAGAGAAAAGATTGCCGGAAGCAGGAAACTGTCCGGTATATATCAGAAATTAAAAACGCTGATTTACAAAATGATCAAATAATCTATTTAACATTATTATGGAATTATCGGAAGAGAAAAATAAAATAAGAGTGCTATGGCTGTGCAATCTCATGCCTTCATTTGTAGGAGAAGCAATTGGTAAGCCTGCGACAAATAAAGAAGGCTGGATAGCCGGAATGTATAAAGAAGTAAAAAAGCATGATGAAATGATCCTTGCCATTGCTTATCCCGACAGGGAGGTTTACTTGGGAAGTACGGAAGATTATTTTTATTACGCATTTAAGGAAGACGGAAACAGACCGGAAGATTTTGAAGCGGAACTGAAAAAAGGTATAAGTGATATATGTGAATCGTTTGAGCCCGGCGTGATCCACTGTTTCGGAACGGAATATGCTCATACAAGGGCACTTCTTGAAAATGAGAAATATGCAGGTAAGGCTCTGATCCATTTACAGGGTATCATGGAAGTCTGTTTCGAAAAATATTATACGGATCTGCCAAAGGAAGTAATCAATCATAACACTTTTAGAGATATTATAAAAAAAGACGGTATAAAACGGCAAAAAGAGAAATTCGGTATAAGAGCAAAACATGAATCCGTAACATTGTCTCTTGCCAAAAATATTTGTGGTAGGACCGAGTTTGACAGGGAATATACGAAAAAGAAAAATCCGTCTGCAGTTTATTACAGATTAAATGAAACTCTCAGGGATACCTTTTATGAAGGGGACTGCTGGACACCGGATAAATGTATAAGACACAGGATATTTGTATCTCAGGGCAATTATCCCCTGAAAGGGCTCCATACCGTACTTGAAGCAGTCGGAATGCTTAAAGATAAATATCAGGATATATCTTTGTATGTTGCGGGAGATGATATTGTCAGGGACAACTCCCTCAAAAACCGGATCAGGGAGCCTGAGTACGGAAGATATCTGAAAAAACTGATAAAAAAATACGGCCTTGTGGACAGGGTACATTTCCTGGGACAGAAAAATGCATCTGAAATGAAAGATCAGATGATGCAGTGCAATGTATTTGTACTGCCGTCGTTTGTGGAAAATTCTCCCAATTCCCTTGGGGAGGCCATGATACTGGGAGTACCGTCTGTATGTACGGATACATGTGGTATACCTTCAATTGCAGATGATAAAAAAGAAGTATTAATGTATGAGCCGGGGGATGCAAATAGTCTTTGCAAAAAGATAACAGATTTATTTGAAGATGATGCATTATGTATGTCATTATCGGAAAAAGCAGTAAAGCGTGCAAATGAAACTCATGACAGACTGCAGAATTATACGGACGCTTTAAAAATATACAGACAGATTGC